>CACYXI010000106.1 GCA_902778265.1 uncultured Bacteroidales bacterium
AAACTCTGGGTGCTTGTTGTACTCTTCCTCGATTGTTGGAAGTACCTGGCTTACTGCCTGAATGTACTCAGGCTCATTAGGAAATCTCTGCTTGAGATTCTCAACGACTTGCTTTGCGTTCATTTTGTTTTACTTTTATTGGTTAAAAAAATAATGATTATAATTTCAAATTAATTCCTGTCCGTTTCTCCGTAAGGGACTACTTCATCATGTGCTCCACGAACCAGTTGGTTACCTGTCTTAGCAGATGATTCCTTGTGTTGCCACCATGAATACCGTGGTTGCGGTTAGTGTAGATAAGTTCCTTGAAGTCCTTATCTGCCTGAACCATAGCCTCACTATACTCGAAAGTGTTCTGTGGATGAACATTATCGTCAGCAAGACCATGAACGAGAAGGAGTGCTCCATGCAGGTTGCTAACCCTGTTCTTTGGGTTGATGTCATATCCTGCGTTGTTCTCCTTTGGAGTTCTCATGTAGCGCTCGGTATAGATGGTGTCGTAGAAACGCCAGTCGGTTGGAGGTGCTATTGCAACACCGCAACAGAATACTGGTCTGCCTTCTGACATTGCCATCAGCGTATTGAATCCACCGAAGCTCCATCCCCAGATAGCGATACGCTCCTTATCAACGAATGACTGTTGACCAAGCCATATTGCTGTCTCTACCTGATCCTTAGACTCGAGGTCGCCCATTCTCTGGTAGATACATTTCTCAAAGGCTGTTCCGCGATAGCCAGTACCACGACCGTCAACTGAAACGACGATAAATCCCTTCTCTGCAAGGAGGTAATCATACATACCACCATTTCCCATAGAGCCTATGTCCCAACTATTAACTACCTGTTGGCTACCAGGACCAGAATACTGGTGCATGATGACTGGATATTTCTTTGAAGCGTCGAAGTCTGCCGGCTTTATCATCCAGCCTTCCAACTGCACGCCTTCTGATGTCTTGAACGTGAAGAACTCCTTCTTGGTTACAGGATAATCCTTTAACTTTGAATTGAGCTTCGCATTATCCTCCATCACCTTGATATCCTTACCCTGACCATTGCAGACAGAATATTTATAAGGTGTGTCGGCATTGCTCCATGTCTTGAGGAAGTATTTGTAGCTCTCAGAGAACTGAGCTGCTGCTGTTCCTGCTTCTGGAGTGAGGCATTCTATTTTTCCGTTAGCCCTTGAAACGAATACCTGACGATCCTTTGGAGTAGGAGAGGCTGCCTGGAAATATACATCGCCTGTCTTTGGGTCAATGCCGTAAGCCTCTGTGATATCCTTGTTAGGAAGTGAAATGCTTCTCTTCAGACTTCCGTTGATGGAATGTACGTTGAGAGTGATGTTCTCGCCTTTGTCGCAAGGAACGAGGATGTAGTTGTCGCTTACCTTCATGTTGGTAAAGCTCTCTTCCTTGACGTACTTGCCCGATTTGTTCTCTACAATCATCTGGCATACGCTACTGCGAGGATTTGCAGAGTAGATGCGCATATCGTCCTGATGACGATTGAGTGTTACGAGCAATATGCTATTGGCATCAGCTGTAGGGATGATTCTTGGGATGTATCCTTCAGCCTCAAGTGGAAGCTCGATCTTGCGGGCAACGTGACTCTTTATGTCGTAGCTCCAAGCACTTACCTTTGAATTGTCCTCGCCTGCCTTTGGATATTTATAGGTGTATTCTCCTGGGTATGTGCTAAGGTCATTGTTTGAAGGGTACATGCCTTTGAACATCTGGAGAGAGTACTCCTTTACGTTTGCTTCCTCATATTTGATCCAGCAAATCATTGTGCCGTCGGCATTGAAGCATAGGCTATTGGAAGTTGCAAACTCTTCTTCGTTCACCCAGTCAGGTATTCCGTTGATTACCTTATTATATTCGCCGTCCTTTGTTATCTGGCTTTCAGCTCCGTCGAAAAGGAGTTTGCTAACCCAGATGTTGTTGTTGCGGACAAAGGCAATCAGGTTTCCGTCGTTGCTCCATACAGGATTCTGCACATCCGAGTTGTCGCTAAGTGGGCGCATACGCTTATTAGCGATGTTATAGACATAGTATTTTGCCTTGGATGATCTGCGATACACCATCTTTGTCTCTGTTTTGATAAGCATCTTCGTGCCATCAGGAGAGATGATGTAGTCGTCGAAAGAACCAATCTTTTCCCCGACTGTGTTGTTGATGTCGAAAAGAACGCTTGCTTGCTGACCGTTCTTGTAATAGCAAGCTATGATTTTAGTCTTGTCATCAGAAATCCTTGAGTATGTCTCGCCATCAGGCAAAGCCCTCATACCACCAACTTTCTTTGCAGCAAAAACGCCAGAGTTGATGTCCTGAATGCTTATCTTCCCTCCAGCCACAACACTAAGTGAAGTTGCGAGAATGAGTGAGCACATAATAAAAAATTTCTTCATTTGACAGTTTTCTACTAATTTTGATGCAAAGATAATATATTTTTCGTAAATTTGCAACCAAATAAATACAAAAAGTTATAAAATCGTCAAAAATAATGACATTTTTCTTTAAATTCGTATGATTTGCTATAATAAATATGGTGATTGGATAAGAAAACGTTTCGGTTGTAAGATACAGAAGATCTCTATTGATGCAGGTTTTTCATGTCCGAATCGTGACGGAACGATAGGAAGAGGCGGTTGCATCTATTGCAATAATGCTACTTTCAATCCCGAATATTGTACCGATACGGCAGGACGTGTTTCTCAGGAAGAACGGCTATATCTTTCTGCTGATAACATCCGACGACAGTTGGAGGCAGGCAAGGAGTTTTTTTCAAGGAAATATCCTGAGATGAAATACATCGCCTATTTTCAGTCATATACCAATACCTACGGCGACATAGAGACTTTGAAACAATTGTATGAGGCAGCTCTTTCTGTGGATGATGTGATTGGTATTTCCATTGCTACCCGTCCTGATTGTGTATCGGATGAATTGCTTGATTATCTCGAAGAACTATCGCATCGCACTTTCCTCACGATGGAGTATGGGGTGGAGACTTTCAACGATGATACGCTTCGCATCATAAATCGTGGTCATTCGTCGGAGTGTAGTATTAATATTATAAGGAATACGCACGCGCGAGGAATCACGGTTTGTGCTCATCTTATCTTTGGACTTCCAGGAGAGGGTAGGGATGAGATTCTTCGTCAGGTCGAAATTGTCAATTCTCTACCTATTGACATTCTTAAACTTCATCAGCTTCAGATAACCAAAGGGACGATTCTTGAGCATCGTCCTGATTTAATTGCCCAATGTACTTTGTTCACTCCCGAAGAATACATATATCTGCTCGTTGAATATATCCCTCGTCTTCGTGATGACATCGTTATAGAGCGATTTACGAGTCAGTCCCCAGCGGAACTGCTTATCGCACCTCGCTGGGGACTGAAGAATTATGAATTTACAAATTTATTGTCCCAAAGGGTAAATAGTAAATGAAAAGTGAAAAGTGAAAAATGAAAAATAATTTCATGTACAATTTTCAAAGTATAATTTGTGACTTGTATTTTTTATTTTTCACTTTTCATTTTTTATTTTTCATTTTATCATTTATCCAGCGCCTCGTACTTCGACTGTCTGCTCTTGTACTCAGGAACAATCTCCTTCATCTTCTTCACAATCATCATATCGTCGTATGTGAAGCTGAGGTCGTAAAGTTCTTTCTCGTTCCTTAGAGCATCATTAAACTGATATTCGCGGACAGATGCAACCTTGATCTTCGGATGGATGGTTGGCTTTGTCTGCTCAGTATCGTTGAGCACCTCTTCGAAAAGCTTCTCGCCGTCACGCAAACCTGTATATTTTATCTCTACGTTCTTTGCACCAGAGAGGTCTATCATTCTCTGTGCAAGATCGGCGATACGAACAGGCTTACCCATATCGAAGACGAATATCTCACCACCATTACCCATTGTTCCTGCTTCAAGTACTAACTGACAAGCCTCTGGTATGAGCATGAAGAAACGGATGATATCTGGGTGTGTAACCGTCAATGGACCTCCATTCTTGATCTGCTCCTTAAAGATTGGAATAACCGAACCATTAGAGCCGAGAACGTTTCCGAAGCGAGTGGTAATGAACTGCGTTACACCAGGAGTTCCGTCAGCTTGCATCAACTTGTCCTTGATGTTCTCGTAGTTATCAGGCTTAATGCCGTTCTTGAGATCCTGTAAAGCCTTGTTGAGACTTTGGCAGTAGATTTCGCAGATTCGCTTTGAGCAGCCCATTACGTTTGTTGGGTTCACAGCCTTGTCTGTTGAAATCATTACGAATTTCTTTGTGCCGTATTTTACAGCAAGGTCGGCAATTACGCGAGTTCCATATACGTTGTTCTGGATAGCCATTGCAGGGTTATCCTCCATCATAGGAACGTGCTTGTATGCAGCTGCGTGGAATACGTATTCAGGCTTGTGCTCACGGAATATCTCTTCCATGTGAGTTTGGTTGCTGATGCTGCTTACGATAGTCCATGCCTTGATGTGTGGATATTTACGCGCCATCTTAAGTCGGACATCGTGCATAGGGGTTTCTGCCTGGTCAATGAGAATCATCTCGGCAGGATTAGACTTCGCAACCTGATTCACCATCTCTGAGCCGATAGAACCTGCAGCACCTGTGATGAGGATGCGCTTGCCTTGAAGAAGTGCACCGATAGCATCAAGGTCAACCTCAATCTTATCTCGTGGAAGAAGATCCTCAATCTCTACTTCGTGAAGCTGTTCCTGCTTCATGCCCTTTTCGGGAGTCCAGAGCTCTGCCTCCGCAAGCATCAGAATGTGTATTTCGTTGGCTATAAGCTCTTTTATCAGTTCGGGATTGTTTCTGAAAGTGTCTGCCTGTAACGGACTTACAATCATCACCGTAGCGCGAGCCTTCTTCATGTGGTTGATGAGGTTAGGCCCGATTCTTCGAACCTTGACACCGAACATATATTTGTCTGCCAAATCGCCATTTGGACTCACGAAGCCTACGATAGAGTACTGCTTCTGAGGACTAGACTGTATGGTACTTGCAATAACCTCGGCACCTTGCTGTACACCAAAGATAAATGCACGCTTTACACCATTGTTGAATGTTGATTCGTATATTGTCTTCAACAGCACTCTCACAGCCCATTGACCGGCAACACACAGACAGAATGTCGTGGCATAGGTCTTCAGGCCTGTGTACATGATTGATTGGTTTTCGCTGAAGAATGGGCGGATGCAGAAGATGAAGGCAAAGCCTACCACCTGTGCATAGAGTACTCTTAGCAGATCGGCAGAGCGCAGATACCTTATCACTCCACTATAGGTATGGAACAGACGCATACCGATGAAGAAGAAAGGCAACAGGCAACACCACGTGAGTGCGCGATCCCAGAAATGATTAATCATCGCTCTCGGACCTTCGCAGACGTAAATACTTATAGAGGCTGCAACTATAATAATCAGGAAATCCACGAGTATGACGCTCCAATATGGTAGCGCACTCTTGGACAGATACCAATATCTTATTCTATTTAATAATCTCTTTATCATTCAGGTTTTATATAGTCTTTATTTTGTCTTTTTGCTGTGCAAAATTACTAAAAAATGATGGAAAATCCAATTAATTTTATGTTTTTTTCTTGTTAAACCAAGTAACTTGTCGCAAATGCTTAAAAACAGACGTTATATCTTTGTTTTTTGCTCACGTTTCCCCCGATATTGTAACTTGGTATTGCTTGTAGGAGATTTCTTTTTGACTCTTTTGTTTCCCCATTGTGCTATCGTTCTGAAAGTGCCATTTCTCTGCTACGGAAGCAGAGAAATAGCAGAGACGTAGCAGAGCTTTAGCAGAGGTGTAGCAGAGAATTAGCAGAGGATCAACCTTGTTTTGGTGTTGTCTTTGCCTTTTTCCCGTTGTTGCTTCTCTTTCCGCTTGGCTTGCTCTTTCCGCCCGACTTGCGCGTATATCGATGACCTTTCCTTGTGGTTCTTGATGTCTTCGGTACCACCTTGTATTCTGGGCCTTCGCCTATTTCTTCGGGAAGTGGATTCTTCGTGATTTCCTTTTCAAGGAACTCCTCGATCTTCTTGAAGTGCCACATGTCTTCGTTGCTGACAAGGGTGTAGGCAACTCCGTCACGATCAGCACGGGCTGTACGACCGATACGGTGAACGTAGTCCTCTACATCACGAGGCACATCGTAGTTGATGACCATCTGAATGTCGTCGATGTCTATTCCGCGTGCAACGATGTCTGTCGCAACCAGAACATCCAGTTCACCACTCTTGAACTTGTACATCACGTCATCACGTTCTGCCTGAGTGAGGTCTGAGTGCATAGCTCCGCAATTCACATTCATCTGTTTCAAGTCATGGAAAATATCCTTTACCCTCTGCTTCTTGCCTGAGAATATGATGACGCGCTTCAAGTCACCAGCCTTGAAGATAGACTTCAGAATCGCATTCTTCTGATTCTGATAGCAAATGAATGCCGACTGCTGAATCTTCTCCGCAGGTTTGCTGACTGCAATCTTTACCTGAACAGGATTCTTGAGAAGCGTCTTTGCAAGCTGCTCAATCTTCTCTGGCATAGTTGCGGAGAACATGATGGTCTGAACCGTAGGTGGCAACTCCTTGGCGATAGTGATAATGTCGTCAGAGAATCCCATATCAAGCATACGGTCTGCCTCGTCGAGAATGAAGAATGACACTCGTGAAAGATCCGCGTTGCCCATCTGCATGTGGGAGATGAATCGTCCGGGTGTTGCTATTACAACAGAAGCCCCTTGTTTTAGGGATTTCTGTTCCTGATCGTATCTGTTGCCATCGTTGCCTCCATAGACCGCAATACTTGATATTCCATCAAGGTAATAGCTGAATCCCTCCATTGCCTGGTCGATCTGCTGAGCCAACTCGCGTGTCGGACTCATGATAAGGCAGTTGATTGAATCCTCGGGGAATGGCTGATCGTGTGGATCAAGTCCATCATCAAGGAGCGAGAGAACAGGCAACAGATATGCCGCCGTCTTTCCTGTGCCAGTCTGAGCCACACCAAGGATGTCGCGTCCCTGAAGCATAGGAGAGATGGTTTGTTCCTGAATAGGCGTGCACTCGTCAAAGTGCATGTCATACAGGGCATCGAGGATGTTGTCGTTTAATGCTGTTTCGTCGAAATACATAATTTTATGTACAATTTACCATGTACAATTTACAGTTTTACTTCTTAAGTGAAAAATGAAAAATACGGTACAGTATTGTACATTTTATAATTTTTCATTTTTCATTTATAATTTAGTTTGGTGCCTTGCGATAGCAGAAATATGCCACAAAGGCGAATATTATATTTGGTGCCCAGGCTGCCAAAGGTGCTGGCGTTCCGGCATTTATTGCGAATGTTGATGATACCGTCTGGAGCATGATGTAGATAAAACTCAGGGCAAGACCGATACCTAAGTACATACCCATACCACCCTTTCGCTTTCTTGAAGAAAGACTGAGACCGATTATCGTCAGAATGAATGAGGCAAAGGAGGAGGCGATGCGTTTATGATACTCCACCTGATAGCGAACCACGTTTGCCGATCCTCTGTCAATCTGCTTTGAGATATATTCTTTTAGCTCGGGCGATGTGAATGTCTCTTGCTGTCCCTTACTATAAACAAGGTCGGTTGGCTCCATAGTGATGAGCGTGTCGAGACTCATTCCGCTCGTTATCTTTTCCCTCATGCCTCGCATTTCGCGAATCTTCCATGAGGAAGCCTTCCAATGGTATTTCTCATCGGCTATGGTGTCATACTGAATCTCTAAAGCCGTCATGTGGGAGATGAGTTTCTTGTTCTCGAACTTATCAAGGCAGAATCCCCATCCACGCTTCATCTTGTTGTCGTAGTGCTGAATGTATGCGATGACGCCAGGGCTTACCTGCAACTGAACATTTTCTGCAGATGTATTCTTTTTGTTGTTCTTGTAGAGCGACTCGAAGTTTTGTCTTATTACCGTTCCATGTGGAATGACATACGCACTAAGGTAGTATGACATTATGGAGATAAGAATACACGAGAGCATATAAGGTCGCATCAGTCGCTTGAAACTTACTCCGGCTGCCATTATGGCGATAATCTCCGAGTTGCCTGCCATTTTCGACGTGAAGAAAATCACGGCTATGAAGACGAACAGAGGCGAGAACAGATTGGCGAAGTATGGCACGAAGTTCATGTAGTAGTCAAAGACTATAGACTTTAGAGGAGCGTGATACTCGGTGAACTTCGATAGGTTCTCGTTTACGTCAAAGACAATTGATATTGATATGATGAGCAATATGGCGAAGAAGTACGTGCCGATAAACTTGACGATGATGTATCGGTCAAGTCTGCCTGGGAATATATTTGTGATGCCGTACCATACCTTTGGGTGCTTTACGGTCGCGAATTCCTTCAGCCAGGCAAAAGGCCAACAGATATAGTGCCAGAGTAGCTTTATCCATAGGATAAGCATCTTTAGCCAACGGAATATCCTTGAGCCTTTTATCTTTCGTTTTATTCTTCTTAAACTAAGTTTTGCCATTATCTTCTTTTCATCATATTCTCCACGACAGAGTTCTTCCACTTCACGAAGTCACCCTGTTCGATATGCTTTCTCGCATCTGTCACGAGACGTAGGTAGAATGCCAGATTATGAATGCTGGCAATCTGGAGAGCAAGATATTCCTGTGCCTTGAAGAGATGGTGTAGATATGCTTTAGTGGTTACAACATCTATGTCACACCCCTCTGTGTCAATAGGGGTAAAATCATCCTCCCATTTCTTGTTGCGCATGTTCATAGTGCCTTCGTAAGTAAAGAGAAGGGCGTTTCGACCGTTGCGAGTTGGCATAACGCAGTCGAACATATCCACTCCACGCTCAATAGCTTCAAGAATGTTCCAAGGAGTACCTACCCCCATAAGGTAGCGAGGCTTGTCCTTCGGAAGAATCTCGTTAACCACCTCAATCATCTCATACATAACCTCGGTTGGCTCACCAACGGCAAGACCGCCAATGGCATTTGCATCAGCTCCCTTATCGGCTATGTATTTTGCAGACTCTCTGCGAAGCTCAGGATATTTGCATCCCTGAACGATAGGCATCAAGGTCTGGTTGTAGCCATAGAGTGGTTCCGTCTCGTTGAAGCGTTTCCAACAGCGATCCAACCATCTGTGGGTGAGTTGCATGGATTTCTTGGCATAATTGAAATCTGCCTCACCAGGAGCACATTCGTCGAATGCCATCATAATATCAGCACCAATCACGCGCTCTGTGTCCATCACATTCTCTGGTGTGAAGAAATGCTTGCTGCCGTCAATATGCGAACGGAACTCGCAACCTTCCTCCTTGAGCTTGCGGATGCCCGTAAGAGAGAAAACCTGAAAGCCTCCACTATCTGTGAGGATAGGGCGTTCCCAGCCGATGAACTTATGCAGACCTCCCGCTTTTTTGAGAATGTCAAGTCCCGGACGAAGATACAGATGGTATGTGTTGCCAAGAATAATCTGGGCAAGAACCTGCTTGCGAAGTTCCTCAAAATGAACTGCCTTCACAGAGCCAACTGTTCCCACAGGCATAAAGATTGGAGTCTTTATCTGGCCGTGGTCGGTTGTGATAACACCTGCTCGTGCATCAGAACATGGGTCAGTATGTTGTAATTCGAATATCATTCTTACAAAATTATAAAATGAAAAGTGAAAAATGAAAAATACAAGTTACAAATTGTACGTAAGATGATTTTTTCATTTTATAATTTTTCATTTTTCATTTACCTCAAGCTTTATCGCATCCTTCACTTTCTCCTCCGTCAAGGCATATTTCCACACATCCTGTACATCGGTAACGTAATGGAAATTCACGCCCTTGCGATAGATCTCTGGAATATCGTTGATGTCCTTCTCGTTAGCCTCGCAGAGCATGATGTCGGTAATGCCAGCACGCTTGGCTGCAAGAATCTTTTCCTTGATACCACCCACAGGTAAAACTTTTCCTCGAAGCGTGATCTCGCCTGTCATAGCTATATTCTTGCGAACCTTACGCTGGGTAAGGGCAGAGGCTATGGAAGTAGCGATTGTGATACCTGCCGAAGGACCGTCCTTTGGTGTTGCACCCTCTGGAACGTGGATGTGGATATTCCAGTTGTCGAAGATGCGATAGTCGATATTCAATGTGTCGGCATGAGCTTTGACATACTCAAGTGCTATGGTGGCACTCTCCTTCATCACGTCTCCGAGATTTCCAGTCAGAGTCAGTTTGCTGCCCTTGCCTTTTGAGAGAGAGGTTTCTATGAAGAGAATCTCACCGCCAACGCTTGTCCAAGCCAAACCTGTCACTACACCTGCATAGTCATTCCCCTGATAGATGTCGCGATAGAAAGGTGGGTTGCCAAGCAATTCCTTAACCCTCTCCTCGTCAATCTGACCAAGAGGATAGTTCTCGTCCTTAGCGTACTTAAAGGCAATCTTACGCATCAGTTTGCCGATAGTCTTCTCCAACTGTCGCACGCCACTCTCTCGGGTGTAGCGCTCAATCATCATCTCAATGGCTGATTTCTTGAACTTCAAAGCGCCCTTTGGCAATCCGTTAGCCTCAGTTTCCTTCTTGATAAGGTGACGCTTCGCAATCTCTATCTTCTCCTCCGTGATGTAACCGCTCACCTCTATCATTTCCATTCGGTCGCGCAAAGGCCCAGGAATATTACTGATGTCGTTGGCTGTAGCTATGAACATCACGTTAGAGAGGTCATAGTCCATATCGAGGTAGTTGTCGTGGAACGTATTGTTCTGCTCTGGATCAAGAACCTCAAGCAAGGCTGACGAAGGATCTCCCTGATGGGTGTTCTGTGTCACCTTGTCAATCTCATCGAGAATAAACACAGGATTTGAACTTCCTGCCTTCTGAATGCCCTTGATGATTCTGCCTGGCATAGCCCCGATGTAGGTTCTGCGATGACCACGAATCTCCGACTCGTCGTGCAATCCGCCAAGTGAAATCCTGACGTACTTACGCTCAAGTGAATCTGCTATGCTCTTTCCCAAACTCGTCTTACCCACTCCTGGAGGGCCGTAGAGGCAGAGAATAGGCGATTTCAGATTGCCTTTCAGTTTCAGAACAGAGATGTATTCCAAAATGCGCTCCTTAACCTTCTCCATACCGTAGTGGTTCTGGTCGAGCTTCTTCTCCGCACGTGCAAGGTTGAGATTGTCCTCTGTCTGGTATTCCCAAGGCAGGGCGAGAATCTGCTGAAGATAAGTGAGTTGGATGTTATAGTCAGGACTCTGAGGCTGAATAGCATCGAGCTTGTTAAGTTCCTCCTCAAAGGCAATCTCGGTCTCTATGCTCCATTTCTTCTCTGAAGCCTGACGCATCAGTTTCTTTCGCTCCGCACTCTGGTTGTCGCCTCCCAGCTCCTTGCGGATGTTCTTTATCTGCTGACGAAGGAAGTACTCCTTCTGTTCCTCGTTGATTTTCTCCTCTGTGCGATGGCGGATGCTGTTCTTCAACTCAAGCAACTGCAATTCGCGGTTGAGCACGCCGAGCAACTGGAAGACACGCAACTTCATGGATGGCATTCCAAGGAACTTAGCCTTTTCCTCGATAGAGAAAGGCAGGTTGGTGCACATGAAGTTGATGAAGAGAATCTCGTTCGAGATGTTCGTCATAGCAAACTGAGCCTCGTTAGGCAGTTCGTCGTTGTTCTGAACATATTCCAACGCTCTCTTCTTCACGTCCTGAAGAGCCATGCGGTATTCAGTGTCGTTCTTGTCGGGCATCTGCTCCTTGGCTGTAGAGAGAGTACCCATGAGGAAAGGCGACTTCTTCGTGATGCTCTCAAGGTGGCATCTTGTGAATGCCTGCACCACGATTGTCACGTTGCTACCCATTCCCGGGATGTCGAAAATCTTCACCAGTTTTCCGAATACGCCATACTCATACAAGTCCTCAAGTTCTGGCTCGTCAACGTTCGGGTCTTTCTGGCAGATTACGGCAAATGCGAGGTCTGGCTTCTTCTTGAGCTTCTTCACCAGAGCCAATGTTGATTCCCTTGTCACCATGATAGGAATCAGCACGCCAGGATGCAGCACGATGTTTCGTGTGGCGATGATTGGCATCTCGCCATCGTGGTTTGCCTCAAAGAGAGAGTCGATGTCCCCGTCAAAATCGGCAACCATCTGAAATCCTGCTCCCTGGTTGCCTCCAGTCATAAATATCTCGTTGTTCATTTACAATCTTGAAAAATCGGCTACAAAATTACTAAAAAAAAATGACATAACGACATTTTCCACATTATTTAATGTAAAGAAGTGTGAAAAATGTGCGAAGTCTTTAGAAAAATCAAGCCTTGTGCCAGTCGTAATAGCAAGTTGTAGAGTTACAAGTCCGTTGCTCTTCCGCTCTTCCTCCGTACCAAACTCGATGTGACTCCTATCGAAAAACGCTTCTCCACCGACTTTGCACCGACTTTGCACCGACTTTGGTGCGGAGGAAGAGCGAAGGAAGAACGGAAGAAGAGCGGAAGTAAAACCTTGTCAAAATGAACGGATCGGTTAATGAAAGTTAATTTCTTTTGTAAAATTTGGCGATTACGAAAGAAAATAATATCTTTGCAAAGTGATATCAAAGTGATATCAAAATATAACTATAAAAATAGATTACTATTATGGAAGAAAACAAGACAAAAGAGTTTGAGTTCTTTGGTGGCTCACTCAATGGCTTTTTGATGTGCTTCATCGCGCTATTCCTTTGGGGATGTGCGCTTTGCAGTTTGGTGGCTGGCATTGTTTCTGCTGACTTGGGACGTTCTTGCGCGGGCTGGTTCGTTACCTTTGCTGTACTTGTGATTGTTGCCATTCTCTGCTCCTGTGGTTTTACTATGCTTGAGCCTAATGAGGCTAAGGTTATGACTTTCTTCGGCAAGTATGTCGGAACTTTCCGCAAGAACGGTTTCTATTGGTTAAATCCTCTTATGACTTCAAAGAAGGTTAGCCTTCGTGCTCGTAACCTTAATGCCGATCCTATAAAGGTGAATGATAAGGCTGGTAATCCTGTGCTCATCGGACTTGTTCTCGTCTGGCGACTCAAGGATACCTACAAGGCTATTTTCGATATTGATACAGATGTTTCTGCGAATGCTCAGGTGGGATATGCTGCTGGTGCTCGTATGGCTAAGTTCGAACATTTTGTGGCTATTCAGAGTGATTCTGCCCTTCGTGAGGTTGCCGGAATGTATGCCTATGATGACGAGAATCCTAACTCTCAGGAAGTTACCCTTCGTGATGGTAGTGATGAGGTTAATGAGGTCTTGACTGCTAAACTCAACGAGAGACTTCAAATGGCTGGTATCGAGGTTGTTGAGGCTCGTATCAACTATCTTGCATACGCTCCTGAGATTGCGGCTGTAATGCTCCGTCGTCAACAGGCTGCTGCTATCATTACCGCTCGTGAAAAGATTGTTGATGGTGCCGTTAGTATGGTTAAGCTCGCTCTTGACAAGCTTGCTGACGAGGATATCGTTGATCTTGATGAAGAAAAGAAAGCGGCTATGGTTAGTAACCTGCTCGTAGTTCTTTGTGCAGATGAGCCTGCTCAGCCAGTTATCAATAGTGGTACTCTGAATCATTAATTCTGGTATGGAATTAGCTTTCCCGATTGTTGCTGCCGTCTTGTTCGTCGTCGTGGGAGTTTTCATTCTCATTGGCAAGGGCGACCGTTTTGTTAAGCCCCTGAACAGACCAGGTGCTGAAAGATATAACGTGAAACGAATGCGATTGCTACACGCTCTCT
>CACYXI010000107.1 GCA_902778265.1 uncultured Bacteroidales bacterium
GCTTGCTACCAGCGGGACGCAAGAACGATTGGCGAGAGATTTAGAGGGTGGTTCGAAGCCTCTTCTTAAGGACAAGAAGAGGTTGGTGATGTTGGTGACCATGCAGGGTGGAACCCTGCAAAAAGAAGGAGGATGAGGTGGTTGTGACCATGCAGGGCGTTGCCCTGCAAAAAAGGGTTTTAGGGTTTTACCCTATTAACATATTTCACCCATTTGACAATGCCATGTAATATAGTGCAACGGCCCAAAGGGGAATAATCACCCGCAGTAGAAACAAGTTTTCTATATCCATACAAAAAATGCCCGCCTCCTTCGCAGGAAGCGGGCCCGACTGTTATAAAAAAGGCCTCGCACCATAAATATCCATTTGATAATCCTATTCGACTGATCGTTGTTTCTCATAATAAATATGAAATAATTAGTTCAAAAAAGACTTTCCAATATTTTTTTTTGAGAAAATTTCACCTTTCCAATATTTTTTATTATATATCCCCAATAGTTTCCTCGCCATTGACGGTGTTGAGACGGGGTTCTTCAATCGTATTCCCCTATGGCTCTTCGGCATGCTTTACTAAAAATGCAGGCCCGCCTCCTTCGCAGGAAGCGGGCCCGACTACCTCGCTGTTAATTCCTTAAATCAATCACCCTCTCCCGGTATGGTAGAGCCACCACTTGGAGTATCATCGCCAGTCTCAGTGCCTGTGGACGAACCACCGGTATCCGAACTGCCACCACCCGAAGGCAACAACCCAGCACCCTGGTTCTGTGCCAGACTACTCGTTGGGTTCAAATACACAGCCTTCGTATTGATGCCACCATAACTGTCAGCACTTCGCTTCATCGCAGCATCCGTTTGGTAAGTCGCCAGGATTTCACTCACCACCTTCAGCTTCTGCGAGCTTACCTTCGTACCGCCATCCTTGTCACGGCTGTGAACATACGCAGCACCAGCATTCGCCAGTGCAAGCCCCATGCCCAACACATAGCTACCCGAGTTACCTGAGACCGGAACCGAACAGAATCCCTGTTCACTGACCACATCCCACAGACGCTGCTCGTTCATCAGGTCCAGCACCACCTTCTGACTCGTCATCGTAGCACGCGGCATACCGTCCGCATCCTCCCACTGAGTACCATAAAACAAGGTGAGCTGATCGCCATCCTCCCAACCATAGTTGTTTGTCTCGATAGCTTCCGACAGATCCATGACCTTCGTCTCACCGTCAATCACCAAGCTGCCTATAGCCAAATCACTCACCAGCACACCTGCACCATTCACCGAATAGCCGATCGGAGCCAGACTACCCTGACTGAAACGACTTTCCGCCAGCACACAACAGCCCGCGATTCTCATCTGTCGAGTGATATACACCGGGCTCAAGCCCCAGTTCGCCTGCATAAAAGCATTGAAGTCACTCACACCCGCCTGCTTGCCCTCGAACGCCTGCATCAACTTGCCGTCATACAACTTAAAGTTAGCTGCGATGTTCGGCATCTGACAGCGCCCACGAGCCTGCAACTCGCTTCGACGAGGCGTACTCGTCTTTCGGGCATTACGTGCCAGGATAGTACCATGCGCCGTCTGGCGCGTTGTAAACTGGTCATTCAGCTTTCCACTGGTCTGACTCAAAAAATCACTAGTTTTTGCCATAATAAAACCTCCTATAAATTTAAATTGTTAATAAAAAAACTCATCCCGCCCCTTTCATAAGAATCGCTTCACCCACATAATCGACCAGCGTCCAGCGTAGTCGATAAAAATAAGCCGGACCTTTGATGGTCCGAGCTTACCTTCGCTCGACCTCAGGTCGCTTGCTACCGAAGGGACGCAAGAATGTAAGAGCGACAGGAGGAGCGGTTGCATCCTTCCCATATAGGGGGAACCGATGGAGCAGCGAGAAGAGAGTGAAGCTTGCTTCGACTTTCTCGAGTCGTGACAGAGGAAGACGAAGTCAAACTTGGATGGGGTGGATGCTTCTTTGCTACTTTCTTCGCGCCGAAGAAAGTTAGAAATTCTGCAAGGTTCCACCTTGCAAAAAATCACCTCCTGATTTTCAGGACCACAGTTAGGGCAATAAGCCCAACTACGATCCAAAAGCTCCACTTCAGGATCTTTAGTAAGGGCGAAGCCCTTGCCTGATTCGAGTTTTTAACAAAAACCGAATCCCGTCGTTCCACGTACACCGTATCCATGCGGACCTCGCTCCTATGTGTCGCTCTGTCAGAGCGACTCCTATCCCTCAGTCGCTCTCTATCAGTGACGACACTCTGAAACGTGGTATCCCCTTCAGCGCCCAACTGAATCATGACCGTCGTCACTTCCCTGACGGTATCCCGTTCAGTGACCACGACCGAGTCCCTCTCGGACTCCCTAACATCCGACCATATCTTCCTCGTCTCTGTCCTCTCCGTCATCCTCCTGCTGCTCACGCAACCGCTCTCTGACAGGACAATCCCCACGATAAGCACAGTCATAAATACCCTGTATCGCATCTCTCAACTGATTTACTTCCTTACGCAATTTCATCACTTCAATCTCAATAGGTCTTGATATCAGATCACGGAACGACTTCACCAGATCCATATCACTTGTCAGATACTTCTGACGTACGTCCACTCTCAGATCCTCAACCTGCTGCTTTCTTAGCTTCCGGTTGATAATCCACCCCGTGCTCGCAATCAAACTAATAATCGCCAACACCACGCTGAAAATCCCATTAATCACTTCAGGTTCCATAACTCATTTCCTTTCTATCTTTAACCCCTTCAACACCTCCTCAACTGCGACCACTTGGTATCCGTTGCCCCCTGCAACCTTCTTCAAGATCTGGTGGCGGTTTCCACCGCCCCTAACATAACTGACATGCACCCATGCTGGCAGCAAATCATTCCGACCAACATTCTCAAGTATCAACTGGTCCCACTTACCATTCCTCACGATAACCTTCGCCAGTTCAAGATTCGCCCGTTTCCATTCCAGCATCGAGCCAAAACCCTTATGCGAAACCTGCAGGTCTGAGGCCTGACCCTTCTGATGCTGCGAGCTTTTCGAAGAACCAGCCGTTCTCGAGTTCTTCAAAGGACACCTGAATCCACTCGTGATGACGATGGCCATCCCCAGTTTCTCACGTGCAGGCTCCAGCACATCCTCTATCTGTGCCACAGCATTATCTTCAATACCATACGGCAGCTTCGTCGCAGCATGCGCCAGCCTACACCCTTCGCACCTGCCATACTCCTTATAGCACCGTATCATTTCCTCAATCTTAAAATACTTACTTTTCATGCTCATCTCCTTTCCAATTATCTAATTGTTAATAATCCCCACCGCTCACATAATCGGCCGTTGTTCATTTCTGAATCACGTTGCAAAGATCAGCACTAACATTGCAGCCTTACTTCATTCTTTTTTACCCCCTAAAAAAACATTCAATATTTAACGTTTATTCACATTTCAAACCCATTGGTTAGTGACGGCATTAAAGCAGGGATACAAAAAAAGCCCGGACCTCTCAGTCCGAGCTTCAATCACCCCCACTCCAATGAAGAGCATTTGGGTCATTATCAATAAAAAAGGGGCTCCTCGCCCTGAAGTGAACCCCTTACTCCTTTTTATTATAAGCTAAAATCGCTTCAGCTCTCTTCACGAGCTTCTCTCTCAGAGAACTCGGCTCAACAACCTCCCCGTTATGCAAATACCCCAATATCTGCGTCTCCAACTCAAAATTCACAACCACATTCATCTCAAACGTGACACTCCCAGCCTCCGTCTCAGTTTGAGCCACCCGCTCTATCACTTCTTGCGAAAAGTGCAACGGCTTCGTCTCCAAATACTCCGCATCAGGATAGCCAACCTTCAACACCACCCGCTCAACCTTGCTCTCTGGATTCAGACTCACGCCCACCACGTCATCCAGATACCGGTCGATACCGAGATCTTCACGTTTCCATTTCACCTCTTCAGTCGTCACCTCAACACCGTCAATCCTGTCCAGTGGCAACATCACGTACTCATGCCTCGGCATCTGGCGTTCCTCCTTCCCCACCAGATACCACCGATTCCTGTTCTGTTTCAACTGATAAGGATGCACTATTCGCTCGCGACTAGGGTGACCAAAGCGGTGATACTTCACAATGACCACCCTGCGGCTAACAATAGCTTCAAACAGCGTTGTAAACCACTCCATCCCCCTCAGCCTCGGGTTCTGCTCAAAGCTCACCATCCCTGCCTCAGTATTCCCTAAATGGAAATACGTCCGCAACCTAGCCAGCAGCTCATTCATCCAGTCCAACTGTGGTAAGCCCTCAAACCGACTCAACACCTGCACGGCATCGCCAAGCAACTGCGCCTCTCGTTGAGACAACAGTTTCTCCTGTATCGTAAAGTCAGTATCCACATAGCGATAAATCTTCCGGTGACCATCCATCCAGTCCCGCAATTCTATCGCCCATCCCGCTTCACGTTGCATAAAGCGTATATCCTCTCTGATCTGGCGCTCACTCACACTCGTGCCGTTATAGTCTTCAAGCACCTTGTTCACGGCCTCCACCAGATCCTCCATATGGTATATCTTCCGAGTGTCCCTAAAACACCGGTCCAACTCCATATACCTCACCATCGGTTGTTTATTCTTCGGCATAACATCTCACTATTCACTGTTCACTATTCACTGTTCACTATTCACTCATGATGATGCGTCTCCTCCCTCATCATCATGTTATAATGCGCCCCATGTCCCAACTTCACAAACAAATTCTTGAAAGTCTTCATATACCTCACATTAGCTACGACAGGAGCCTCACCACAAGATTCCTCCTCTGCATAGTGGCTACCATCATCCATCCACTTCGTCAGCGATATAATCACCGACCGGTCACGCTCATCCTCGGCAGCATATTCATCTATCAGTTGTTGCTTGTCATAACCGCCATACATCTTAAAATACATCTCCACGATCTGCCTCATCACGTTCTGAACGCCACGACCGCATCTCATCAGTTCCTTAAGCTCCACCCACTTGTCTTCATAGCCCGTCTTCACCGGACTTTCATAGCCGAAGGGCGTCACCATGCTCTCATTGTCTATCTTGCTCAGTAGCCAGTGATGCCTGCCCCTACGTTTATTATTACGTGGGTTCACATAAGTCACGTTCTTATAAAATTCCACGTTATGCGTCAACACAAACACCTGATTGATTCCCGTCGTCACTTCACTCTTCTTACTCTGACCGTTCACCTTTTCTATCACAGCTCTCACATTGTCACACACCAGATCCCTGCCTTTAATGTCCAGACTCGACATTGGGTCGTCTATCACCAGTACCTTCGGCTCCAACACCCCTGTTTGTGTCTCCCCACCCTTCACCAACTGCATATAATATAAGAAGGTGATAAACGTTGTCTCTCCCTCACTCAGAGTGTCCCTCACCCAACTTCCATCCTCTCTCTTTATCTGGTAGTAATTCCCCTTTTTCGATGGTTGGATACTGAACCCTGTAAAACCATAGCGTTTCAGTTCGTTATTAATGTGCTCCACTGTTGGTTTCGTACTCGCCACCTTTTTCTCCAGCTCTTTAATGTTCCCCACCAGTTTTTCAGTCGTCGCTACTATTTCGTCAGCCTCTGTCTGCAGTTTGTTGATAGCCTCGCATTTCAATGCTATCATTTGTTCAGCCATCTTCACGGTCTCCGCACTGCGCAGTGCCAGATAGACCATCATGTCCCTCTTCAACCGTTCCTTCTCTGGCTCTTGATGCTCCACCGTCTGGTTATATGTCTTTATCTCTGCATTTGCCTCTTCCATGATGTTCCGCAGCGACGACTCCTGTTCCTTCATATCTTTAAACTGCGCCACCATCACCGGATTTTCCAGTTTGTGTAGCATGATGTGGTAGTTCACGTCTATCAGTTCTTTCAGCATCTCCAGCCTCACACCCATCACATGTTTATGTCTCACTGCGGGACATCCCGGTGTCTGTAGCACGTTTATCTGTGCTCCCAGCTGTTCCTTCACCTGCAGTGCAAGCGCTTCATACTTGTGTGTGAGGTTCCTGATTCTATCAACATCTTTCTGATACAAATCATCAAAACGCTTACCAAGGCCTTTCAGAAAATCCATCGAGAAGGTGCGTTTCTCACAGTTCAGACAAGCCGATCTACCACTATCATCTTTTGCCGTCACGCTCCGTTGCCATATCTCATCTTCCATCACATCTCTCAAACTCTCATACTCCTCTTCTGGCCATTCCAACTCATTCACTATCGCCAGTTTCTCAACCTTGTATAATGCCCTGTAGCGACCTTGCAGGTTATTTCTGTCAAGTGCCTGTAGGTACGTGCCATTGTCCACCATTTCTTTCATCATTTTGGCAAACTCCTTGTTACCTGTCACAACTCCTTTCAGACATTCACCGAAATATTCACATTGGTGTTTAAACACTTCGTTCCAAAGAGTATTGCGCATGTTTGCTTCGTGCTGCTTGATCTCTCCCGTCAGAGCATCTATCCATTTCTGTTTCGAGTGCAGGCTCCTGTTCTGCTCGTCCAACTCGCGTTTCACCTTTGCCAGTTTGTTCTCAGCATCTACGCTTCCCTCTCCCAGTGTAAACACACCTGGTATATTCTCCTTCAGATTCCTATCCCTGAAGTCCTTGTTATATACCAGCACCTTTACTGGTTTCCCAGTCCATTCCACCTCACACTCCTTGTATTTCCCTGTTCCCCGCAGGCACTCACCGTTATTCACTTTCGTGAAATGGCTTGCGAGCAGTCGGCTCAGCGTCGTTTTCCCAGCACCGTTCTCTCCGAATATATAGTTCACACGCTGAAGGTTTTCAAATGTCGTCCCCTCTTCACTGAAGGTTGCCACATTCTTCAGCGTTATTCGATGTATCATCGAGTCTGTCAGCTTCGCAGTCTCAGCATTCTTCTGGATGGCATCCACGTATGCCTTCCGTCTCTCCTCTGCCTCTTGTTTATGTCGTCTCTTTCCCATATCAATTTTTGCCTACAAAGTCTGTGCAAGCCGAACGCAATGAAATGTATTTCAATTGCTGAGGCGCCGCCAGACTTCGCACTCTTCTGAGTGCAAAGATAGTGTAAAATTTCGATTAAGCGAAGAGAATACAAATATATTAGCATTCTTGAGCGTGAGAAAGTTATCTAAATCGAGCGAAATTACAAATTTAATTTGTAAATTTCCTAGATGCCGCCTATCTTCGATTGTGTGCACTATTGCGACTGCAAAGGTACCGCTCGGCTTTGCCGCTTCGCTAGTCGAAGAACGAAACTACAACTGTTACAACGTGTATTTCAACGAATGCTTACTTTGGTTTTTTGTGGCATTTTACTTTGGTTTTTTGTGGCATTTTACTTTTGCTTTTTGTGGTAATTCACTTTGGTTTTTTGCGCTACGCCCACCATTTTGGCGCAATTCCGTTCGGGAGTTTGGCCGATGTCAGCACAAAAAAAGGCCGACCAGCATCCCTGCCAGTCAGCCCTAGACAAAACGGAGCATGCCCCCCCTGCCTACGTCGGGCGAAATTCAGTCAGTAGCATCGGACAAAATCAGTCACTCACGAGTCTGCTAAACTAATTTTGCAGCGCCATTAGGATGAACACGTCAGAAAAGTGAACGGATATCCCCGTTTTGGGTGGGTGGATATCGACCGTTTTTTGCATATATGGAGGCATGTTTCTCATGCTCCCAAACCCGGGCGACTCATATACTGCTAAAATTGCAGGAAACAATGGTCTAATCCCATTCCATTGGGATGTGCTGAGACTCCTAACACCAAGGCCGGGAACTCTTCATATACTTGCAATTTAATACTCTCTGTCCCGCGTGAATCATTAACCAAGTTTTGATTCACTTTGTCGACGGCGGCATGTACTGTCCCAACAAGTACATATCCCAATAGCATTGTATTCTCAGGATAGTATCCGCTAAGCAAATGATCTATACCTGTAGAGATATATCTTTTTGCGTAGTGCGTCGAAGAGACATAACTCAAATGATTTGTCTTTTGGAAATCGTTGGCATATAGATTTTTGGCCTCCATGTAATAGCAGACCCTTGATGGAGTCTCCTTTCCTGTGTCGAAACCACCAACTTTGATATCAATTCTTGGCGCATCATCTACCTTGGACGGCATCATCGATAAGTCTGTTGGCAATTGTCTTACTTCCACCTCTGCCGTAATGAGCATTCTGACAGTAACGTCATTTTTATTAATGCTCTCTTTCAAAGCCTCAGAGATAGCATTTTCAGTCCAGTCCTTATCTACGGAACAGGTTGTTCTAACCTCGGAATACGCCATCTCCAGCAGATGAAGGCATACCATCTTGAAGGAAAGGCCAGCATCTGAAATAAAACCGCCACTCAACCCTATATTACCCATTCTGTGCCTCCTTCATCGAAAGTATATCTGAGAAAATGGATGCGCCGTCCTCTAAAGCCTGCATCTCCGTCCAATAACGGCGCTGGTTGGGTTTAATCAAGACTATGCTATCCTCACTATACTCTCGCAAGATTCGCTGAATAATAAGACCATCACTCGGTTTGGAGACAAGGGCACGATATAGTTTCCTCATCAGCTCCCGCCCTTCCTGACTATCCATCTGTTTCAAAGCCTTCTCATCCTTTCCAAATCTCACAATCACCATGTTGAGCGGAGTTTGGGCATCTGGCATCAACACCTCTGGCGATACCCGTGTTAATGAATACTGGTAATAGCCATTGATTGACTCACATAAACTTCTAGCATATGCTGTGAAGTACTGATTGTTAGCCGGTCTCATGGGCTCCGCCTTCTCCTTTAGTGCAAACAACTTCAAGGAATTATCATACACATCTTCAAGCACCCTTACCTCTAATGTCGTCAGACCAAAAACGGAATAGAAAAGTTTATCAATCCTGCCAACTTCCTCTCCAATTCCACTTTGCAACAATTTCGCCTGTTTTCCACAAATACGCTTATACAGGGTTACCAATGCCCGTTTTTGTTCCGCAGTAATCGTATCAAATGGAGTAGGCAGTTTCAACGTCTCATCCTCCAACAACAGACGCTCGCGTTCAATTCCCCATGTTGAAGATGTAAGGAAAAGCAATGCATTAGCCATCTTGGAATTCAAATAGCAAGCAAGCACTATCTTGTCTTCATCTTTCATTCCGTTGAAGACAAATGCGCTGGTGGTCGTTATCGCATTCCCGCCAAAAATACCGGCTATCACACCGTCGTTGTCGGGGCACTCCTTCATCACAACATACGGAGCATCAAAGATTCCGGGTTTGTTATTGCGATAGGCTTTCCTTTTACGATTAGGCTGCGTGGCATCCTTTGATATAGAGTACCTTCCAAAATTCAAGCTCAGGATGGCATCCGGAACAAAGTCGGGTCTTTCGCTATCAGCATTGCAACCTCTTCCGAACATCCAACCTTTTTCATTGAAAGTATCCCGCAACGTGTGTACAGTATCCAGTTTCTTTACCACACGATGAGCCATCATATTGCCCCATGCTCCAATCTTCCAAATACGGGCATCATTATCTTCACAAAGCACACGAGGCAAATACTTCACATCACAACTGTCAAGAACAATATCATATAACAAACTGGATTTTACATACGTTCTCGGAGCCCAATAGGTAATGCTCTGCGAAGGCTGTACTGGTCTGATTGCTCTATAGAAAAGCACAGCCACTGGTGTACTGGCAGATGAGAACAAGCTGCCGCCAAAATTGGATGGTGCATTTCTGAAAATCGAAAAATTATAGATTTTCTCAATGTATGCCTCATTCAACAGCCAGCGGCGGAATGTAGCGTATGTGCCATTGCTGTTGGTCAGTATCTTCATATTGACCACCAAGGCAATTTCACCATTCGGGCAAACTGTGGTCACCTTGTGGATGAATGGCAGCGACATCTCCGTAGCGAATCCTTGTCTGCGACAATAATCCTTAATTGATTGCTGATCGTGTCGAGTACCGTATGGAGGGTTGCCAACCACCAAATCCATTTCAGGCAACATCGCCGTCAAATCTGCCGCAATCGAATCTGCACACCACAGATTTCCTTTCACGTCACCTTCCGTATCATCACTGTGTATCAAGCACGGCAACTTATAAGCATCGTCTGCCCAAAGCGTCCTGGGATCCAACTCATTTATTAGTGTCAGATACAAACTGAAAGCCGCAACCGACAATGCCGTGGCATCTATGTCAATTCCGTAGATACTGTTGCAGAGGATAGACTGCAGCGTCTGGAAATCAATAGAATCCGTATGGTGGGCATTCTTCCAATTCCTTATTAATCGCTTATAACTCTCCACCAAGAATATTCCCGAACCGCAGGAAGGATCAAGCACTCTCGAATCCCACTTTGTCGAATCCGCAGGTAACTTCTCCGACAAAATCAGATCAACAAGGTTGGTTGGCGTGTAATACTGTCCTTTAGCGGCCTTTGATGAGCCTAAGAAGTGCTCATATATCTCACTAAGCAACTCAATCTTGATGATGTCGAAGCGGAACAGCCGCCAGTCGCCATACATCTTAGGATTATCCGACAAGTCTCCATCCAGGAAGCACTTCCGCACAATCTCCAAATGCTTAGCCGTCACAGCCTCCTTCTCTCCTTTTTGCAGGTGTGTAATATCACCGTTGAAGCGTTTGTTCAACACTTCAAATAGCTTATAAGTGGCATCTTTGTCCTTAAGCAGTTCAAAATAGGTTGTGCAACCGGGAACAATACCTTCGTAAACTCCTGCCTTAGCTGTCGCGCCCTTGTCCTCAAGGAAGAGAACAAACAGAGACCTGATTAAAAGAGCATGGATGTATTCTTCTTTCAGTCCGTCCTTCAGCAATGCAACTTTCGTCCGGTCAAGGCTGTCAACCAGATAAGCATCTACGCGCTTTGATATATCAATCCTGACTCTATCTCTTCCTGCTTGCCACAATGCGCCAGTATCTAAGGCCTCTCTGGAGAACAACGATGCAAAAGCACCAAATTCAGAATCCTCAATAGAGGTCAGCATTATTTGTGCATCCTCGAGTTCTTTATTACGGGCTGTATCATTGGTAACGTATGTGGGCTTCGTGTAGCAATTATATACCCTTACTTCAAAATCAGAGTAGGCAATCAGTAGCAGAACTTTCCTATAGTTCCATGCTTGATGCAACACCTCTGAAATCCTAATAGCATATTCTTTGTCAAATGTCTGGGTCTTGAAAAACAGTGCTGCCGGGTGCCCAGCAATGAAATAGCATTCGTCAACACCCAAACTTTTCAAATCCCTATAGTTTGGGTACAGACGTTCCACTTCAGGTATTGGCAGCAATACGCCCTCATACCCAAGGTGCTTTATTATCTCACTATTTCCATTCATATCTTAAAGTTGGCTTTCAGCCAATTTAAATTATCTCTTCTGCAAAATTAACGTTTCTTGCTGTATTTTATTGCATTCCTTTGGAATAATTATTCTTTTTTAAGAAAAAAAACCACAAGAGCGCATCAACTTCTGAAACCTTCTGGTTGTCTCTGGTTCCAATTAATAATAGATCTTGTAATAATCTCCATCATTTCATTGCCAGCTGGCAGGTCACTTTGTGATATTTCATTTCCAGTTGCAATATAGTTTGATTTAGCATGAACAATACTATTTCTTGTTGCATATAGAATCATTGCTATCTGTTTCTGTAACCCTCTAATCTGCTCGTCCGTAACGTCTGCGTCAGTTATTGAATCTTTTTGTATATTCAAATTATGCTTTATAGTCTTTCTTTGCTTTTCTGGCAACAACCCAAACAATGGTATCACATCCACACAATTTTCAATTACTGCAATAGCAAGCGAATCATCTCTCATATCTGTATCGTACTTTTTTGCTATCACTAAGATTGAATCCAGATATTTTGCATCCCTGTCCACAGAGGGGAGTAAATCAAGACGCCTATTTAAGCGATCATAAGCAATAGACTTAGCTACTAAGGGTGAAACATACTCAAGTATTTTGTAATACTGCAAAAATTGTATTTCCGGATCTCCTACGCCCTTCGCCTGTCTGAACATTCTTAATAGCGGGCTATATGATGGGAGCCGGTCAGTACCAATAACGTTGGTTTCCTCCTCTTCCTCCTCGTCTTTTTCCTCATCTTCATTGTAATACTCATCCATGCGATCATATAACTCACTTATATCAGGGCCTTTCCATGGGTAAATTTCTACCCCGAATTTGTCAGTAAGATAAAAACAAATTCATTCTACAAGTTCATTTATTGTTTTGTCATCTAAATCCCTTGACTGTCTAATCTCTATAGCAGTATATGGTTCACAAGCTCCTAATCCAAAATCTTCTTCATATTTTCCTTCTTTGGCATTCATCACGCCTACCAAAAAGGGACTCTTCACAATACTAACATCAATTCCTTCATCCTTAAAGGCTACCGTCTGCAACTTATCATCAAAAATAGCATACCCCATACGGCCCGAAGAAATAACAGCCTGGATGATATGATCAGTCCTTACTATCGAATCACCTTCTCTTCTTAATGACTCTATTTCTGTCATGTATGAAATAAAATCTTCAATTGAAATATAATAATGCTCTTGATCATCTGGGAAAGAGAAACAGATGTCATCTATTTCTATCTCATCAGGAAGTTTGTCATAATCATCATCAAGTAGTTCTTCATTATCTCCTGACAAATCAATACAATTCTCAGAAAGATATTCTATCCACCCTCTGATTTTTATTTGCAATTCCTTATCAATCTTCATATCTCACTTATCTATATAAGACCATCTTCTAATTCACACATACTGATTCTTACGCCTGTACTGTTCACAGAGTTCTAAAAGGTTTTGAAAAGCCTCTTTGCGTTCCTCCTTCATCTCCCCCTTATTCATCACCTTCCTATTCGCCTTCAGCCAGTTCAGCATGTCATGCTCTTCTATGCGATGACGCGACGGATTTCTATGGTTCTTCTCCAAGAATTCCATCACGTCCTGATATCTTTTATTCCACCGTTCGTCCTGAGTCATAGGTAAGTATCATTAAGCATCATCCCCCGTTCCAGACCCATCCTTCCTCCACAGCATCAGCATACTCAAGCTCTGGATTCGTCATGACTTTTTAACAACGATCCAATGTCCTTCCTTTCGTCCGCCTTCACGAATCAACACGCCTTTTTCACGAAGACGTTTCGTATGGTAGTACACTCCATCAGGGGTCATATCACACACACGAGCCAACTCCTCTGTCGTTATGTTAGGATTCTCCAATATCAAGCTCAGAATCTTTTCCGTAGTCTTTTCCGTAGTCTTTTCCGTAGTCTTTTCCGTAGTCTTTTCCGTAGTCACCGCATCCCCACTTGCCTACAAAAAGCGGTTGGGACATTATCAAAAAAAGGGGCTCCTCGCCCCTTATACCCCCGGTGTTAATTCGATGGCATAGATTATTAAGGTTATGCTGCTACCGCAGCCAAATCGACCAGCGTTAATCGACCAGCCATATCGCTCATACAATCGACCAGCGTTAATCGACCAGCGTTTAGCGTAGTCAATAAAACCCAAGCGGGACCTTTCTTAAGGTTAGCAGCCAATTCTGACGTATAGCCCTAAAAGGTTGCCCTTTCAGGTATAACACATTCAATTTGACTAAGTTTTTTATTGTTTTTTAAACTGCCTT
>CACYXI010000108.1 GCA_902778265.1 uncultured Bacteroidales bacterium
GCCCCTCTATTGGCAACCTGTCTAGGAATAAGAAGAAAGAAGTGTAAACTAAGTTAGGAATAACAAACAAAACTGTCAACCAAAATCAGTACACAACAAAAACAACGTGATGAGTTTGGTAATCTTATAGAAAAAGATTAAATGCTAAGCAGCAAATGATCTTTTCCTACGTAGAAAAAGAATAAATACTATAAAGCAAAAACAAGAATAAAAAAAATCAATATATGAAGCCAAAGAAACTCATAGAAGTGGCACTACCGATAAAGGAAATATCGGCGGAGAGCGTCCGCGACAAAACAATTCATCACGGACATATTTCTACGCTTCATCCATGGTGGGCCCGCCGTCCGCTGCCGGTTTGTCGTGCTATTGTCTTTGCGAGCCTTGTCCCGGATCCATTAGACGAGAACTGTCCACAGGTATTCCGCGATGCGATAGAGGCACTCCTCAACAGCATCACAGGTTCCGCACAGCTTTACAAACCATACGATGACATTCCCTATACTTCCATCAAAGACCCGATGGAGGATAATGAGCGCAACCGTCTGATGATGTTCATCGGTAAGTTCTCTGATAAATGTCAGAAAAACATGCTCGCCGGTAAGCCGACCTCACCCAAAGAGAAACTGTCGGAAGGCTCCCTTATCAAATGGGAAAACAAGAATAATCCAAAGATACTGCGCATCGCCCGTGAATTGATTTGGGTGGCTTATCACTCAGAGAAAGACCCAAGCCTGTCTTTTGCAGCATTAGACAGTAACTTCAATACTGCCTTTGACGCTATAACAAAGGCTGAGGGGGAGCTATATGCTATTGTTGACCGCAATGAAGAAACACCTGAGGTAAAGGATAAAGAAAATGCCTTACAGCAGGCTATCGACAATTTCTTGCAACAGATGCCCTCGGTCTTCGACCCGTTTGCCGGCGGAGGCGCTATTCCTTTGGAGGCAGCACGCCTCGGTTGTCGTAGCTTTGGCAACGACATCAACCCTGTGGCGCATATCATTGAGCGTTGTTCCGCTGAGTTTCCGCAAAAGTATGGTAAGCCTATCACATACAGCAAGAAGGAATTTGAGAAGCTGTATGGAGAAGAAGGGCAGGAAATGCTCAAGGAGAAAGGTATTCTTCTTGATATGGATGGAATGTTTAAAATTTCCAACAGATTAGCTTGGGATGTTGAGTATTGGGCTAAAATAATACTGAAGAAATGCTATTCTAAGGAAGGTAATCTTTATCCAAAAGATATTGATGGAAATACAGCTATAGCTTATTATTGGGCAAGGACAGCTGAATGTTCAAATCCGAGTTGCAATGCAAGAATACCATTGCTTAAGGGATTCCAGTTAGCTGACACATCTTCATCTGAAATTTATTTAAAACCTATCATTAAAGATAATAAAGTATCCTTCGAAATTAAAAGTGGGAAATCTCCTTTAAAAAAAGGCTGGAACAACAGAGGAACTTTAATATGTCCTTGTTGTGGTAGCATAACTAGTGTTGATGATGTAAAAAAACAATCATTAACAAATCATCTTACCCCGCGTTTAATTGCCATAATAAGTGAGAATAAAGTAGGAAAGAAGTATACAATACCAAATTCAGACCAAACAAAGACACTAAATAAAAAGGTCAATGTTAATTTTATCCCTAAAGGAGATATGGCGAGAAATTCCAATGGAGGAGATACCTATTCATGGGGATTTCGCAAATGGGCCGACTTGTTCACAGATCGGCAACTCCATCTATTAGATAGCTTTGTAGAAACATTTATCAATGTTACTTCTTGCTTTACATCATCAGAATATACTGATGCCTTAATAACCTTATTAGCAATTTGGATTGACAGAATTGTTCTTCTTAATACATCTTTCGGAAGATGGAGTCCAAAAGTAGCTGCAATCGTTCATCTGTTTAGTAGACAAGCCATAGCTATGAATGCCGATTTCCCAGAATCTAATCCGTTTTGTGAAAGTTCTGGTAGTGCACTAAATCAGCTCGATTGGGTGTTAAGGTATTTGGACTCAGAAAATGTATGTCCAATTCCTGCTAAATTCTTTAATGTTTCAAGCGGAGAAAAGGCTCAATTTGACAAGAAAGCTCTTAATGCCGTAGTAACAGATCCACCATATTATGATGCTATTGCATATGCTGACATATCTGATTTCTTTTATGTTTGGCTAAAAAGAATGCTTTCGTCAATTTATCCAATAAATTTTGCTACTCCTCTCACGCCAAAGACTGAAGAATGCACCGCTTTAAAATATCATTTTAACAATAATGAGAATGAAGCAAGAAAACATTTCGAAGATACATTAACGAAAATTTTCAACGCAATAGAAGAACAAACATCTGACATTGTAAGTATAATGTTTGCCCATCAAAGTACTACGGCGTGGACAACACTTTGTAACTCTATAATCGGAGCAAAAATGAATATTACAAGCAGTTGGCCTATGGATACAGAGAGGAATGTCAGAATGTTAGCCCTAGCAGGAGCTGCCCTTGAAAGTTCTGTCACTGTTGCCTGTCGTCCCTCCGAACGTCATGGCTATGGTGACTATAAAGATGTGAAGCGTAACATTGAGAACAAGGTGACAGAAGAAGTTAATTACCTTTACGACCTTGGCTTCCGTGGAGCCGACCTGTTGACGGCATGTTTTGGTCAAGCCGCAAGTGAATTCGGACTATACAAGACCGTGGAGAAAGCCGATGGAAGTGAAGTTAGCGTCGCTGAACTCCTTGACCTTGCCAAGAACACAGCCTTCGACGCTCTGCTGAAAGGCGTACAGGGCGACGACTATACAAAGTTCTATATCGGTTGGCTGCAGCTTAATGGTACGGGCGAAGTTGACTTTGATGATGCTACCAAGTTCACCCGCGTCGGCGTGAATGTCAACATTAGCGACATCGAACATGAGCAGTTGCTGATACTCAAAGGTAACAAGGTACATCTCGCCACAGCTCAGGAGCACATAGGATTGTCAAGTGTAGAGGGTACTCGTTCTACGGACTCTCCCATATCCCAAGCGCATCGTGCCATTCTGCTCTACAAAGGCCAAGATCGTCCGCGTCTTCTTCGCTTTATTGCAGATGTCTGTCCGGATGCATCATCCCCATTGTGGCGACTGCTCGCCACAATGAAAGAGTTGCTGCCTCCTACAAGTGAGGACGGAAAGCAATTACAAGGTCTATTACAGAACGCAGAAGACTTGCGTCAGCATTGTCATGAGCACAAAACTCCTGTACAACCAGATTTGTTCTCTGGCAAATAATATAATAACAAAAGACTTCAAATTTATCTATATATATGAACGAGAATATCTTCAAGGCATTGGGCACATTCCTTGATTCTATGCGCCCATATATAAAAAAAGTGATAGAAGACAACTTCCAAGGTGAACCTTGGGAGGGAGAGTTCTTCCGCCGGTTAAAACCACAGCGTCAGGAAATGTGGAACCAAGCGCAACAGCAGGGTGTTGCGTCTTTGCTTCGCATCGACTACCACAACATGGTAGACTTCATCCAAGGCTTCCGTGAGGAGCTTGGTAAAGACCTCGGTGATAAAGGCAAGACCTACACGTTGGAGAACTGTATACGTGAACTGAAGGAAACAAGAAATAAGTGCCAGCATTTTACACCGCTATCGTCCGACGAAGTAGACCGCGCCTACAGTAACATGAAGATGGTAGCGACCATGCTTAATATGAGTGACCTCCGCCAAGAGATAGACAGACTGACCAAACCGACAGGTTCTCAGAAAACTGCAACGCAGCAAGAAGAGCAGCATACTTCAGCAGAAGAACAGTCTCGTCAGTCTTCGTCCTATTCATTCGCAGATGATAACAGTCCTGTTCCATCATGGTACAACAATGTCCGTCCATACTACGACATCAGTCAGGGCGTATTGGACGAATCCGTCTTTGCGGCCAACCTAACAGAAGTGGCATTAGGCATTGGCCCTGAAGTCTATAGTAATCCTATCCAGTTCTTCGAGAAGACTTACGTGACAGCCGGACTTCATGATATTGTCAACCGTGTCGTCCGTGCCCTCAATGGTCAAGAGACTGAGAATCGGGTCATTTCCTTGCAGACCGGCTTTGGTGGTGGTAAGACACACACTTTGATATCACTCTATCACATTGCTAAGCATGGCAAGAATCTGCTTGAATATCCCTCCTGTGCCAAGCTTTTCCAAGATGCCTCCGCTCCAAAGTTTGATGATGCAAAGGTTGCTGTATTTACACAAGATACCACAGATGTAGCCCAAGGACGCAAGACCACGGATGGGCTGCAAATCTATACACTCTGGGGTGAGATAGCTTATCAGCTTGGTGGTAAGGAAGCTTATGAAGTGATTAGGCAAAATGACGAGGCACGCATTGCACCGGCAGGAAGCGTTTTTAGAACGATAATAGAGTCGGCTGGAACGTCTCTTATCCTTATTGATGAGCTTGCTGCATACTGTGTTAATGCTTCTGCTCAGAAGGTTGGAGCCAGCAATCTGTTTGCACAGACCAACAACTTCATGCAGACACTCACGGAGATAGTCTCCCGTGTGCCACAATGCGTGTTGATAGCCACTCTGCCGTCAAGCGCAACAGAGGTAGCAAGTTCAGAGATTGGTCAGGAAGTCCTCGACGCTTTGCAGAATCGCATCGTCCGTATCAGCGCAAGTGTAAAGCCGGTTGATGACGAAGAAATCTACGAAGTCGTCCGTCGCAGGCTTTTTGAAAGCATCATTGACCCAAATATTGTCAACCAGATTGCGGAACGCTATAAACGAATGTATCAAAATCGTCACAATGACCTGCCGGCTTATTGTGACAGGCTGGAATATGCCAACTTAATTAAGAAGTCTTATCCGTTCCATCCAGAGCTGATCAATATGTTCCGTGACCGTTGGGGCAGTGACCACCGCTTCCAGCGCACTCGCGGCGTGCTCCGTCTGTTGGCAAGCATCGTGCAGGATTTATGGAACCGACGTTACTCGCTAACGGGTACCCAGGCCCTGATACAGACATCAGATGTCAACCTTGAGAACAACGGCTCGCTAACAGGAAACATTACCCAGCTGATGGGTAGCAACTGGGAGAGCGTGATGCTCGCCGATGTATATGGCAAATCGAGCAATGCACGTATCATTGATGAACAAGACCGAGATAGTGCTATTGGAAAATATCGCATTGCCGAAGGCATTGCCACAACATTACTGATGGCTTCTATTGGAACTAAGCAGAACCGTGGCCTTGACATCAAAGAGTTGAAGCTCTGCATGTTGAAACCGTCGGCCTTCAACCACAACGATATTGACGGAGCTCTTAACAAACTTTCTCAAGTAGCCCACTATCTCTATTCCAGCAAGGTGGGCAATGGCACTTACTGGTTTGAATCGAAGGCAAACATCAACATTCTTATTTCGCAGGCTCGTGCCGATGTCAAGCGGGAGGAGATGGAAGCAGAAACCACCAGACGCTGCAACCTAGTAACCAACAATGTCAATAGACTTAAAGTGTTGGTAAATCCAACTGGTGATGTGCCTGAGCAGACGCAACTGACCCTCGTCATCTTCTCGCCTAAATATGCGATGCCCGATGATGCAACACCAACCGTACAACTAAAGAATGAAGTTTCACGTATTGCAACGACACGTGGATCGGGTGCACGTGTTTACAGGAACACCATTTTCTATCTTACATGCTCTGAATCCGGCCTGTCAGCCCTAAACTCAAAGTTGCAAGACTACATCGCGTGCCAGAAGATACTGCGAGAGTATGCCGGGAGATTAGAAGATGATCAGCTCAGAGAGGTAAAGGCACGTATGCAAGAAGCTAATGCGAACGTAGAAAATGCGCTTGTTAAGGCATATTGCTTCGCTTTAAAATATAGAGCTAAAGATGACAAGATAGAATCTTATCAATTCAAGAATTACTTATCAACTCTTTTTTCACAAATCAACGAGACTGTAATAAAAGAGCTTGACGGCGATGGCGAAGAATGGATTATTGGTACCGTTGGCCGAGGCATCCTTGACAGCATGAATATGTTGCCAACAGTTGGTCATCCTATATCGGTAAAGGCGTTGTACGAAGCGATGTTGCGCTTCGATGACAAGCCAATGATAACAGGTCGCGATGCCATAGAGAACACTATTGTTAAATACAGCAGAAATGATGTGTTCCGTGTAGCCTTCAGATTAGGAGAGAAAGTGACCAAGGTCTATAATGACGGTGAGATACAATTCCTTACCGAAGACTTCAACGACCTATGGCTCTATGCGCCTGAAGATCCAGCCATCAAAAAAGACGAGGCAGAGCCGCAACCAGCAAGCAATCAAGGTGCTTCGCCATCCACTCCATATCCAACACAAGATGACAATGCAGGAAACGGAGGCAATGGGGAGGCGGCTTCCGAGCCCAAGCCATCAGTCAAGACTTATAAGGCGATAACCATCAGTGGTCGTGTGCCTATAGAGAACTACACACAACTGTGGACAAGCTTTGTCAACACGTTAAAGAATAATGGCTTGGAGATTAATGTTAGCTTCCGTGCCAAGAACAATGGCAACAGCCCTCTGAATGAAAACTCTCCTATAGTGAAGAGCGTAAAGGAATCTGCATCACAACTCGGTCTTGACTTTAAGGTGGAAGAATGAAATTTATAGAACAGTTACTTGACAAGCGTGGACTTAATAAAGTTCCTCTTCCTCTGTGGAAATTAAAACTCACAGAGGAAGAGTATCAGCAGCTGCGTGACTTGCTTAAACACTCTTCGCAAATGGTTAATGGGCAACTTCCCTTTGGCGACTTGCAGGAGGAGTGTACATTGTTCTTTGCCGAATTCTGGCGACGCGAATATAAAAACGGTGCTCATAGCATAGCAATGGTGTATGATGCCTTACACTCAAGCAGAGACTGCTATGCGGACCTGTTCTATAGCATGGCATGTCGTGGAGCAAAAAAGCTGAAAATAGAAGTCTATCAAGGTTGGAAATCCAACATGCTTGACTCCATGCTGTATCAGGGTGGCTTGCCTATGCAGCTCGTTACCCAATCAGGAAGGGAAGGCAAATGGGCAAACTTCCTGCGTGGATTGGTATTTCGTCACATAGATTTCTCACAGCTGGATATTGGCAAGACCGCACAGACAAATAAAGGTCTGAAGCAGTTTTGCGAGCAACTGATTGACGCAGCTGACAAGCAGCAATACCTGCTAATGCCCTTTTATTGTGAAAACGAGTTTGACCCATGGTATCAGTTCTTAATCCAGCGCACGGACTATGAGCGCAGGAGGATGAGAATTACACGTCCTTTCTCTATTACATGGATTATTGGTATTGACGAGATTGAGAAGAAAATCTCGTGCAAATATTTTGTCCACGGACCACAGAAACCATCTGATGATTTCATAAAACAAAATGAACTGTCCGGTGAATTCTTTTCTGTGGATGTACGGGTAAATGGAAAGATCCAAGATACTTTCGACTTCAACAACGGTTTTTGCCGCTATGATGTCAGAAGTATTCATCCTTACAAGAATGGTGATTTCATTGACATATATCTTGAGAACAGGGAAACGCCGTATCTAAGCGACAGCTTGGATCTTTCGGTTCCTCACTTGCTATATCAAAACAAAGACGGGCACTACGAACTCGGTAATCAACTTGGCAAGCAGAAGTCACTGCTGTTGCTCAATGAAGATTGGAAAATTAAAGATACAAAAGGCTTCAAAGTTGAGACATTCAGATGGGGCGAAGACAAATACACAGCTGTGCTGTTTGATACCGACTTTGAGGGAAGTATTACCGTTTCAAGCAAGGATGGCGACATCACGTTTAGCGAAGATGCCGAATTGGATTGGACGGAGATTATTTCTACTCCATTGCAAGAACCTCATGTTGTTGAACCACTCTACAATGCTGCGGAAACGAAATTCGCCCGTTGCTACAATGATAATGAGAACAATGTGGTCCGTCATCAGCGTAATGCCCTGTTTCGAAGTAAATGGAATAATGAGTGGAAGAGTGAAGCTCCTTACGGGAAAATTTTCGTAAGAGCAACAGACCCTAATAATATGTATGTAACGCCGACAGAACTTATTAATGTCGGTAATAAGCTTTCTATCGAGTCTATCGTGTCTGACAGAGATACCTGCCAGATGCGCGTGTTATGGCCATACGGTCAGGTGTCATGCATTGAAGGAAAAAAAGGTGCTAATGAAGTTTGGATTGTAAACAAAGAAGATTGCCAAAACAATCCTCATCATATCCACTTTGTTTTCACACCTAAGGAAGACAGTAAGAACGCCTTTACTTTGTCCGTCCGTGCTCCATTCAAGGATTTCTCCATCTATGACAGCAATGGTATTAACATAAATGATAATGTGTATATACCATTTGCCGATGTAGATAAGTACCAGTATCACCTTGTTGGCCAGGACGTCAAGGAATTTTCGTTCGGGAAGTATAGGAAGCAGTTAAGGTGGATAGGAGACAAACTGTATCTCGAAGACAGAGAAAAACGTGAAGAGATACCATCTGAGGGAAATCTGCTTCAACTCTTTGGCTCTCGCGAATTACTTAGAAACCTACTAGAGCATACGGCAAAAGACATCACACGTGCCTCTATTCCAGTGCATTTCAAGTATGGAGTCGGTAAGACTTTGAACTTCGAAATCAAAGAGTCACCTTACAGAATTAAACAGGATGGTGATACCTTGACAGTGATTGACAAGGACTGGAAACCTTATCATTATGAGGGCACGCTTAAATTGTTGAAGATTGATGAGCCTAACCATGATACGGTAACAATCCATTATGACCCAGATAAAGGTTATGTCTTGCCAGATGAGATTAAAGATTGGGGGAAGACGATGGTGTTAGGCCGATCTCGTGGCCGATTGCTCCCTACACTGGTAGAACCAGAGAAGGAGCTGACTCAAGAAGAGAGAAAGGCGAACTTCCTTGATACACGCGAGCGCATGAAGCAGGAATTACGTGAAGGAAAACTCGGCGACAATGTCTGGAAACAAATAGCCAATTGGTTTAAGCGCATAGAGAGTGATGACATCAGTGCATCTTCTGTGATTAACCTTTGGGCATTAGGACAGGATGCAAACGCTCTGATTTTCTTCGCATTCATGGAGTATGCAATTACCAATGAAGATGAGCGTGAACAGCTACAAAGACAACTTCTGGCTTTTGGCAGGGACTTGGCCTTTAAATGGTATTGGGTAATGCCTATCATGAGTGGACAGACGATGGCTATTATCAATAATTATTTTGGTAGTAATTCCATCTACACCCCAAGTTTCCAAGCTATATACGCTAAGTGGGCATATGCGAAATGGTCGAACATAGATACTGAGAAAACCATGACATATCTGAGTGCTATCAACAAACCTGAAGAATTCTTTGAAAAAGCCATAGAATGCCTACAGGAGTTGACAGCTGCTTTCGAAGAATGGATGCAAGACTTGTTTGTTCTTTCCCTTGAAGGAGAGATGGCAAATGCCAATAGAGAGTACATCACTGCCATCATCAAGGACATGGTAAGGAAAAAAGTTAGAGACTTGTTGCCTTTTGATAGCGATGGCTTTGATATACCAGTTAATCAAGATGATACGGATTTGAAGGTAAATACCATCAAGTTCTTCGACCAATTCAAGAGTTCACGATATAATGACAATGAGACATGGTTGCTGACTCGTGTGAAGGCTGTCGCATCGCACTGGAAGAACAAGGGCAAGAAGGAAACAAACCTGTTCGAGAAAGAAGATGAAGTTCGCCGAAGTATCATCTACAGTATGAATGTATGCCATGATGAATTCATTGTGGCACTCAACAATGAACTAACAACAAGAAAATGAAGTTTGCACATATATACAATGAGACGGTAGAGAACATGCGACTGGCATTGCTCTCACTTTGGGCTCCTGGCAATCATCCTATGCGTAAAGCCATAGAAGAATTGTTTGACAGAGAACCTCTCATTACAGAACCGGTATTCCAAAGTACATTCAGTTGGGAGAATGTTGACAATGATAATTGGCGTTCTTCCCTCAATCCTAATGTGTGGGAAAAGTTAGAGGAAATCCGTCGGAAACGAGCAACACAGACTGGCAAGGTCTTCAAGCCATTCGTTCCTTTCAAGCATCAGGCAGAGAGTTGGGAGGCACTTGCCAAAGGTAAGAGCATCGTTGTTACTTCTGGTACGGGCTCTGGTAAGACTGAGTGTTTTATGTATCCAGTGTTGAGTGACTTGTATGAGCAACCCAAGAGCAATGCCATACAAGCTATCTTCCTCTATCCGCTTAATGCCCTTATGGAAGACCAGAAGACGCGTCTTTCGGAATATTGCGAGGCTACACAACTTCATTTTGCCGTTTACAACGGAGATACGCCGGAATATCATGCTACCGATGAACTCCTTCCTTGCGAAATAGGTACTCGTGATTTGATCCGTGATAACGACAATCATGGCACACGGCCTCAGATCCTTTTGAGCAACCCGAGTATGTTGGAGTATATCCTGGTTCGTTCCCGGGATCAAAAAATGCTTCAAGAGTCAAGGGGAAAACTCAGATGGATTGTTATAGACGAGGCACACAGCTATTCTGGTAGTTCAGCTGTAGAATTGGCATACCAGATTAAACGGATTATTGATGCTTTTGGTGGAGTTGAAGCAAATAAAGACTTGCGCTTCGCATGCACCAGTGCCACAATGGGCAGCAAGGAAGGAAAAGATTCATTGGCAAGTTTCATCTCTACTATTATTGGACAGCCCGTTGAAAAGATACAGGTCATAGACGGTAAACGTCTCGTGCCTCAATTAGACAAAGGGAAGCTTACGGACGAATTAAGAAAGGATCTTACGCTTCCAAGTTCTAAACGAGTATTGCAGCTTCGCGAGAAAATAAATAATGTTCCAGGAATGACGTTGAACCAAATTTGGGGATGCCTTATGCCTGAGAAAGCATACGATGTGCAAAATGCTCTTCAACTTGTTGACAAGCTCTGTGAACTGAGCATTGACGGTAATCCTGTCATGTCGCTTCGTGCACACTTTTTCATGCGGGCTATCAGTGGACTTTATGCTTGCGGCAATCCGGATTGCAAAGGCACAAGCGGCACTCCTTTCGGACACCTGACGACTTACAAGTCATCGGTATGCCCAGATTGTGGAGCACCTCTGCTGGAACTTGTTCAATGCAAACGCTGCGGAAGCTATGTATTGATGGGGACAAGCGACCCAAATGAACCACATAAAGTAAGCCCTTGTGAGGATATTTACAATCAAGATGATTACTTCTCTATTGACGTTGACCCGGATGAAGAAGCAGTAGATAGTGAAGGGACTGAGGATGTCAACCCGGATACTTTCTTTATTGTTCCTTACGACAAGAAGAACTATTTCAATCCATTGAAAGAGGCTCATGTTGGCATCATGGACCTCGTTCACAAGGAAAGAATGACCACTCTCATTGAAAGCAAGGATGGAAATGGCAAATGGGTAGATTTACGGAAAGACAATCTTCAGTCCTATTGCCCTGTTTGTGGGCGTGTAGCTCAAGGAAAGAAATTGTTTTTAAAGCATTTCCGAATCCCTATTAACTTCATCAATCAGACTATATCACCTGTATTCCTTCATGAATGTGCACCTCAAGGCAGGACATGGGGAAAGTATATTGCATTTACTGATAGCCGTCAAGGCACTGCCATCTCAGCCAAAACATTCAATATCAACGTTGAAAGAATACAAGCAAAGGAGAGAATGCTGGACGAATTGGTGAATGTGCCTACTAAGGCTCCAGAGATAAATCTGAGTGGTCTGAATCTACCTCAAGAGATTATCAATCAGATATTGGCCCAAAACAAAGGCACCGAAAGAGGTGCATTAAGTTTAAGCCAAGTGTCTGAATGCATATATAACGGCTTGCTTTTTGAGCACATAGCTGGCAAAGATAGGGCTAAAGACTTGCATGAATATAAGGCAGCCTTGATAAGACAAATTATTGGTCGTAAGCCTTTGTATGAGAGCAACTCTGAAAGCATGGGGCTAATTTCTCTCATCTATCCCGAATTAAAGAATATCCACATGCCGTCTGCATTGACTGACTACATTGACAGTCACCATGTTCAATTAACAGATGAAGACTGGAGAAACTTTCTGAAAATCTGTTTAGATTATTACTTCCGAATGGGCAACCATATTCAGCCTCTAATTGATGGTGAAAGGAAGTATGTGAGAGATAACAACCTGGGTACACCTGTATCAGGGCCAGATGATATTCGCAAGGGTGTGTCACATTGGCCTTCAGTTCTTGAAGATAAAAAAAAGAACGTGACCAGAAAGCAGGGACGTGTTGTCTTATTGCTTTGTGCAGGACTCGGAATCCATACATTTGAGGAATTGCAAGCAAACGAGAAAGCTATTAACAACATTCTTCGCGTTGCTTGGAACCAGTTGACGCAGCATAAAATTCTCACTGAAGTTCGTTCTGACCAGTCGGATGGTTATAACGATCCACGTTTTTACGCAGACGAAAGATATGTTGGTTGTTATTATCTTGACTTATCAGGTACAGAGCGCAACCAAGTGTGCAAAGTTGAACTGGCTACAAAGGCAGTAGAATGCCCTGTTACATACAAATTGCTGGACACTACATTCTGCGGTTACAGTCCATTAATAACGGGCGAGTTATCAAAAGAACTGATACAACGATTCAAATGTAAAGATGAAGCCATAGAGCTTCCTATTCGCCCAAAAGATAATGATCAAGTCCCTGCATGGCTGTTAGAAGACAAACATGTCAAAAAATTAAAAGAACTAGGGCTTTGGAGTGATAGACATAAATATGCCTATCACAAGACCGACCCTTATATAGCTGCGGAACACTCCGCACAGCAATCCAAGTCTCTGCTAAGAGAATACACGAAAGAATTTACTCAAAAACACCCGACCATCAATGTTCTCCATTGCTCTACGACAATGGAGATGGGTGTGGATATTGGTGACATTGATGTAGTGCTGATGGACACAGTGCCTCCAACAGCGGCCAACTATTTACAGCGTGTAGGACGTGCCGGACGTATGGGACAGACAAAAGCTATTGCTTTCTCATTGTGCAATAATACTCCGGTTGGCCAAAATGCATTTGCAAATCCTATGTGGGCATTGCAAACGGTCAACTACATGGTAAAGGTGCAGCCAAGCCAAACTATCGTACAAAGACACATCAACTCTTATTTCTTCCGCCTGTTCATTTGTGGAAATGGACAAGGCATACAAGGAACTACTTCTGTTTCAGAGTTCATGGACAACGCTTGTGAGGAATTTGAGCGCTTCCTTGATAAGATGTCAACAAATAAGAAGGCTAGGAAAGACTTCCAAAAAGTGTTTGGAGATGAGATAAAATATACTATCAAGAAGACTGCTGATTCGATAAAGTCGATTAAAGACAAATACGAGTCTGTTGTAAGTGAGCTATCCGCTGCCTATGAAGCCTTAAATCCGCAACAAAGCGTTTAATTTTCTATTAATAATTTTTATAAGTCTCTGAGGAACAATAAGTTCCTCAGAGTTTTGTCATGTGCAGAAT
>CACYXI010000109.1 GCA_902778265.1 uncultured Bacteroidales bacterium
CTTACCTACTACCAAGAGTGTTGCAGCAGCCATGATCTCGTAAGCTGCCTGTGCAATACCTGATGCGAAAGCAGAACCAGACATACCGATAAACTGCTCAGCTGAGATGTTGGCAGCAATAAGTGATGCACCTACTGCCCACCATGTAAGAGTGTTACCAGCAAGGAAGTAGTCTGTAGAAGACTTCTCCTCACCTTTCTTGTCACGGCTCAGGAACAATCCCAGACCGACAAGAAGCACTATGTAAGCACCGAAGACTACATAGTCAATGGTTTCAAAGCCATTGTTTTTTAAAGCTTCAATTACGCTCATTTTGTTTTTTGTCAGTTGTTTTAGTTATAATTTTTGAGATATTTCGTATATTATATAAGGAGTACAAGGAGTAAAAGGAGTGACGCTCCTAAAGTCGCTTAAGGAGTACAAGACGATTGTATTATCGCTTTGAGTCAATTTTCCATTTTCAATTGTCAATTTTCAATTATCCAGACTATCGTCTTGTACTCCTTGAACTCCTTGTACTCCTTGCTACTCCTTAAAGTTTTTACTTAATAGAGAACCTATACGCAGCGTGGCTGTAGTACTTCTCACCTGGCTTGAGGATTGCCTGAACCCAGTCCTTCTTGTTTGGAGAATCAGGGAACTTCTGGCTCTCAAGACATACGCTTACATACTGAGGGTATTTACCACCCTTGTGAGCAATGTTTGGCTCGTTGCCAATGCCCTGGAAGTTACCAGTATAGCACTGTACACCTGGCTCGTTAGTGAACATCTCCATAAAGATACCAGTCTTTGGAGAGTAGAGAGAAGCACAAACCTGAGTATCGTCGCCCTTGCCGTCCTTGAATGTGTTAAGGCAGAAGTTGTGGTCGATACCACCGTTAGCGTTCTTAATCTGGTCGAAATCAACCTTACCTACTGCATCGCTGAGAGCGTGAGGAGTGGTGAAGTCGAATGGAGTGCCCTTAACTGGCTTGATCTCACCTGTTGGGATGTAGAGAGAGTCAGAAGGAGTGAAGTTATCAGCATTGAGATAGAGAACCATGTCAGTACCTACGCTATTGAAGTCACCGTTGAGGTTGTAATAGTTGTGGTTGGTCTGATTGATGATGGTCTCCTTATCTGTTGTTGCCTCCCAAGTCATGTCGAGAGTATTGTCTGATGTCACCTTATATATAGTAGTGGCAGTCACGTTGCCTGGATAGCCATTCTCGCCGTCAGCAGCCTTGATTGTGAGCTTGAGGATAGAATCGCCTACCTGCTCTGCCTCATACACCTGGTGCATCCAACCTGTTGTGCCACCACCGTGAAGGCTGTTAGGACCGTCATTGAGACGGAGCTGATAGTCCTGACCGTTGAGAGAGAACTTACCGTTCTTGATACGGTTTGCATAGCGACCTACAGATGAACCGTAGTCACTTGGTGAATTGAGTGTATCAGCATACTGATGGATGTTGTCGAAACCGAGCACCACGTCAGTTGGCTTGCCGTCCTTGTCAGGAACAACGAGCGAAACCACGCGACCGCCGTAGTTTGTGATACACACCTCCATGCCATTGGCATTCTTGAGGGTATAGAGAGCCACCTTCTTACCACCGATGATAGTGTCGAAATTAGCGGCATCGAGTCCAGACTGTGTTAACTGCGCAGGAGCTTCGCCTGACTTACATGCTGAGAACATAGCTACTGCTGCCCCAGCACAGAAAAGAATAGTTTTTAGGTTCTGCATTTTTATTACATTGTTTGTTGTTTAGTCTAAATTGGTTGTAAAATTACAATAATTTTCGCTTTTCCCAAAGAAAAATGCCGTTTTTTTTGCCTTTATAGCATAAAATATGTATAAAAACCTCATTTTCCCCTTACAATTTGTATATTTGATGAGGTTTTAAGTGTAAAAATACACATAAGACGTTCAAACGTAAATACGATGAATACCTTTGCAACAAGCAGCAAGCTGCTTTTAACTGACAATAATTACCAATCTTGCCAATCTTTTCAATCTTTTTATATTTTTTATGGACTAAGATTGGTAAGATTGGTAATTATTGTCAGTTCAGCATCGAAGATGCGTTTATCTTGATTTCACCAAATTGTCTCTAATCAACTTGTGAAAGCAACTTAAAAATCCCATCCTCATCAACTGAACCCGTCACCATATCCGCGCACGCCTTCACCTCATCCGAGGCATTCCCCATCGCAACACCGATACCTGCATGTCTGAGCATGGCAATATCATTACCACCATCACCCACGGCCATCGTCTCCGAGATGTCGATACCGTAATATTTGCAGATCTCGTCAATACCCGTAGCCTTGTTCGTACCCTTTGCAATGCAGTCGGCAAAATATGGATGCCAGCGATTTGCGTCACATTCCTTCATCACTTCCTTCATCATCCTCGGCTCCTCATCCTTATCGAAGAAAGCCACCATCTGCATCACATCCATATTGAGAGCCTCGGTAATCGGAGTCGATTTCGGCAGAGGAATGTCAAGAAGCGTAAACACCTCCTTGAACCTCTCCATATCCGCCTCCATATTACAGACTATCGCCCTGTCATTACTCGTGAACGCAATAGGCATAGGATGCACCTGGGCATCCGCTATCACCCTTTCAATATCCGCCTTCGGCACAGGTCTGTGACAAATCACCTTCCCATCGGCAGTTATGCACGAAGCACCATTCACCGACATAATGCCATCAACCTCCAATCCGTTCAGATTCCTGATGAACGGCATCGGGCGACCTGTGGCAATAAACACCTTCACGCCCTTCTCCCTTACCCTGCGAATAGCATCAATAGCCGACTGCGGCACCTTATGTGTCTTGAACGAAACCAATGTCCCGTCAATATCAAAGAAAATCGCCTTAATATTCATGTTTCTTTTAGGAGTACAAGGAGTAAAAGGAGTTCAAGGAGTACAAGACGAATGTCTGGGACGGACTAAGGTCTAAGGACTAAGGCTTTTGACCTTTGACCTTTGACTTTTAGCCTCTCAACGAGAAATACTATCGTCTTGTACTCCTTGCTACTCCTTGTACTCCTTACTACTCCTCATAATTCCCAATTATCAATTATCAATTTTCTCAAACTTGTATCCCATCCTCTTCAACTGTAGAGCCGTTCCAACGGCAAACATCGCATCGCACGCACGGGCAAAGGCATAGAACGCCATCTTCGACTGCGGCTCAATCTGCTCATGACGAATCATATCCACCGTCTCCTGCGCCAGACTCTGCACAAGCGCCACGAGCCTCTTCGCCTCCTCAGAGTCAAGGGCAAGCCCTATCACGTCACGCACGATATGATCATCCATATTATCAAAGCCCTGATCACCATAGAAATTCTCGTAAGCAGTATTCGAATAAGTAGGCCAATCCGAATCCCAGTAATAAGCCGCCCCCATGCCCAGGTACAAAGCCCACGCCACCGAAACCGTTGGGTAGGAAGCAATCTGCGGCACGGCATCCGCCATATAGTTAGGCTCTATGCGATGCCAGAAATCCTTTAAGTCATCACTCTCAAGTAGCTTACCATCAAGAGCTTTCCTATCAGTCGCCAGTTTCAGGAGAGCCTTCCTCAACTTCTCCTCAAACTTATCCAAATAATCTACTATTGCCTGTTTCATTTACCTTAAATTCATTTTCAGGCTTCAAAATTACTGAAAAAATTTCAAACGAGCAAATTATTCAGCTAAAAACTGATACTCACTAAATTATGACAAAACACCCTGATTTTAGTTAAAATATGTCGTGTGCGTGCACATTCGCTTGACCTAAATCAATTTAATGCTAACATTCACAAAATTTGCATCAAATTGTTTGCGCACACAAGAAAATCTTTATACCTTTGCATTGTCAAAAGGAAAAAAGGAGTTGCGACTCCAGGAAAAATTCCTTATTCGACGTCTTTTGAAAAGATTGTTTAGGTTAGTAGAATAATAGATTTAGGTTTTAGTTATTAGGTTAAAGATTGTTTGACTCTTGGATAACAAAGAAGAACCGCGAGGTAATTCTTTTAACATTTGAAAAGGATTTAGTTAAACATATTTTTTAATGCTCCACAAGTCGCGATGACCAGTGGAGTATTTTTTTATATATAAATGAACAATTAAAAATGAAAAATACAAGTTACAATAAATAAATGAAATGAAAAGTGAAAAATACGAGTCTGATTATATACCCCTGCGTAATTTGGTGTTTTTCCTGTTTTGTTTATATATTACTTGTGAAAATAGAAAAAAACAACGTGAACTCAACCAATTATAATTGTCGAGATCACGTTGTTTTATGTAGATGAGTTTACTTTTATGTCGTATTACAGCACGCCGATGATCTCCTGTACGGATTTACAGCCATGAGCATCAAGCCATGCGTTGATTCCGTCCTTTACCTTCTTTGTCACGGCAGGATCAAGGAAATTGGCAGTACCTATCTCTATGGCAGTAGCACCTGCCATAAGGAACTCTATTGCATCGGTTGCAGTAGAGATACCACCAAGTCCGATTACAGGGATATTAACCGACTTTGCCACCTGATAAACCATGCGAAGAGCAACAGGCTTAACGGCAGGACCACTCAAACCACCTGTACCGATAGAGAGATTGAAACAACGCTTCTCAATATCAATACTGGTACCCATAAGAGTGTTTATGAGCGAAACAGCATCTGCACCTTCTGCTTCAACTGCGCGCGCTATCTCCGTGATATCCGTTACGTTAGGTGACAGCTTCACGATGAGAGTCTTGTTGTATGCCTTGCGAACTTCACGCACCACGCTTGCAGCACCATGAGCCGTAACGCCGAATGCCATTCCACCAGTCTTTACGTTAGGACATGAGATATTCAGCTCTATGGCAGGAATCTTATCCAATGCATCAACACGAGCGGCACATTCAGCGTAGTTCTCAGGAGAATTACCGCTTACATTGACAATCATGTTAGTGTCAATATCCTTGATCTGAGGGTAGATGTTATTGCAGAAATAGCTAACGCCCTTGTTCTGGAGTCCTACGCAGTTGAGCATTCCCTGTGCAGTCTCAGCCATACGAGGGTATGCGTTTCCCTCACGAGCCTGAAGAGTAGTACCCTTGACGATGATACCGCCAATTTCCTCCAATGGAACGAAGTCCTGGAACTCTATGCCGTAACCGAACGTACCCGATGCTGTCATCACAGGATTCTTCATCCTGAGATTGCCGATATTTACTTTTAGTTCTGCCATTTCAGTTTCTTGATATTAATTACTGGTCCTTCCTTACATACACACACATGACCGTTGATGGTATCTTCCACACAGCAGAGACAGGCTCCTACACCACAAGCCATCTTGTTCTCAAGGCTTACCTCGCACTCAATGCCTGTCTTTGCAGCATAGCGTGCCACAGCCATCATCATAGGCTTAGGACCACATGTGCTTATCATATCGAAAGTCTCCTTAGAGAGCACAGAATGATTGGTCACAAAGCCTTTCTCGCCTTCAGTACCATCTTCCGTGGTGATGAACACACGACCGAGTTTAGCGTATTCATCGAGCATAAGCAGATCCTTCTTGCTACGTGCACCGAGCAGGAAGGTTGGCTCACCACCCATTTCCTTGATCTTACGTCCGAGATACAGAAGTGGGGCTACACCAACGCCACCACCAACGAGAAGGTGCTTCTTTTCAGGTGACTCTGGCATTGTGAAGCCATTGCCAAGAGGCAACATGATATTCACCCTGGCACCTACGGCGAGAGTACCAAGCTGACGTGTGCCATCGCCGATGCAAGCTATGAGCAGATGAAGGGTGTTGTCTTCACGGTCAACGTTGTTGATGGAGATAGGACGGCGCAAGAATGTTGTCTTTGAACCATCTACCTGTATCTCAACAAATTGTCCAGGCACCATCTCAGGGAGCGGATTCTCATCGGTAAGTTTCAGGAGAACATACTTCTCATTGATGTGTTCTACCGATTTCACCGTAAGGTCTAAACAGTATTTCTTCATTATCTAACTACGAATTACGAATTACTAATTACAAATTACCAATTTGCGTCTTAGCATTCAGAAATATTCAATTATGTATTATTTGGCTACAAAGTTACTTATTTCTCCCCAAAATAACGAATGAAACCTTATAAATTAGGCGTTAACGGCAACTTTTTACGATTTCATCGAGTTTTTCAGCCGATTTTTTAGTAACTTTGCAAATGTAATTTAAAAGTAAAAAATAAAAAGTAGAAATTAAAAAGTATGATTGCCACGTGCAGCGAAAGGCTGTTGGTGAAAATACTAACCATACTTTTTACTTTTAACTTTTTAATTTTTAATTCAATTGCAGAAAGGTCGTTTCGCTCCATCCCCATCTGGTCGTATGCACTTAGGTAATGTGTATGCCGCCTTGCTTTCTTGGCTATCCGTCAAGAAAAAAGGTGGTGTGTGGGTACTTAGGATTGAAGACCTTGACCCTCAAAGATGCAAACTGGAATATGCTCTGCAACTGGAAGATGACCTTCGATGGCTTGGACTTGATTGGGATGAAGGAGGCACGGAGAACAGAGGCAACAATGGGCCGTATCTTCAGAGTCATCGTTCTGAGATTTACGAGGAATACTTGCACAGGCTCGAAATGACAGGTCTCACCTACCCTTGCACCTGTACCCGTGCCGATATAATGGCAACTCAGGCACCACATGAATCTGATGGTAGGATTGTATATAAAGGCACTTGCCGACCAGCCTCTATCCCTAATGGAAAAGCGCCTGTGAAAGCGGTGGAAAATGCCGCTACAAGGCTCTATGTGCCAGACAGGGAGATACGTTTCACGGACAGGCATTACGGTGAGCAGAGCGTGAATCTCGCCACTCATTGCGGTGATTTCGTCCTTAGAAGGAAGGATGGTGCGTGGGCTTACCAACTTGCCGTTGTAGTAGATGATGCGCTGATGGGAATAACAGAGGTGGTTAGAGGACGAGATTTGCTCTTGTCGGCATCACAGCAGATTTATCTCTATGATATGCTTTCGCTAAAAGTCCCAGAGTTCATTCATTTCCCATTGCTCTGCAATAATGAAGGAAAAAGATTAAGCAAACGCGATAAAAGCTTGGATATGGGTGTTTTACGTTCACAATACTCATCAGAGCAGATTATCGGCAAAATCGCATATTTTGCAGGACAGACAGATCGTCCAGAACCGATGACTTCGGCTGAATTGCTCAAAATGTTCGATTGGGAGAAAGTTCCTGTAAATAATATTATTGTAAATTATAAAATGAAAAATGAAAAATTATAAAATACAGACCCTCTCCCCGCTCTCCTTAAAGGGGGAGAGCTGGTTAGCGGTAGGAAGTCTCCCTTTAAGGGAGATTTAGAGGGTCGAATATTTTTCACTTTTCATTTTTCATTTAAAATATTTTTCACTTAATTTTTAAGAAATGGTTTCCGTAGATGGATTAGCAGTAGAGTTCGGTGGCGATACTCTCTTCAGTAATATCAGTTTTTCAATCAACGATGGTGATCGTATTGCCCTTATGGGTAAGAACGGTGCGGGCAAATCTACCCTCTTGAAGATTCTTGCAGGTGTGAGAAAACCTACTCGTGGTAGTGTGTCGGCTCCGAAAGATACGGTCATAGCATACCTCCCTCAGCATCTTATGACCGAAGACGGCAGAACCGTGTTTGAAGAGACGTCTCTCGCCTTCTCGCATCTCAGGGAGATGGAGGCAGAGATTGAGGCTATCAACAACCAACTTGCCACACGTACCGACTATGAGAGCGAGGAATATCTCGGCCTCATCGACAAAGTGGCAGCTATGAGCGAGAAGTTCTATGCCATTGACATGACTCATTTTGAGGAGGATGTTGAGAAGACATTGCTCGGTCTTGGCTTTGAGCGCACGGATTTCGACCGTCAGACATCGGAGTTCTCAGGTGGATGGCGTATGCGTATAGAGCTTGCAAAGCTTCTTCTGAAGAATCCTGACGTGCTGCTTCTCGACGAGCCTACCAACCACCTCGACATCGAATCTATCGGATGGCTTGAGGATTTCCTCATACAGAATGGCAAGGCTGTGGTGGTTATTTCGCACGACCGTAAGTTTGTTGACAATATCACGACACGCACCATCGAGGTGACAATGGGTCGAATCTATGACTATAAAGTACCTTATACACAGTATCTTGAGCTTCGTGCAGAGCGTCGCGCACAACAGCAGAAGCAATATGAGGAACAGCAGAAGATGATTGCCGAAACCAAGGAATTCATCGAGCGTTTCAAGGGAACGTATTCTAAAACGTATCAGGTGCAGAGTAAGGTAAAGATGCTTGAAAAGCTCGAACTTGTGGAGGTTGACGAGGAGGACACCTCTCGCTTGCGTCTGAAGTTCCCACCAGCACCACGCTCTGGAGCATATCCAGTCATTATGGATGGCGTAGGAAAGACATTCCCTTCACGCATTGATCCTTCTGTAACAAAGACCATCTTTGAGAACTGCTCATTGACCATAGAGCGCGGTGATAAGGTGGCTTTCGTGGGCAGGAATGGTGAAGGTAAGTCAACGCTCGTGAAGTGCATCATGGGGCAACTTGAGCATTCTGGCACCATACAGATAGGTCACAACGTGCAGATTGGATATTTCGCTCAGAATCAGGCTTCTCTGCTTGATGAGGAACTCACGGTGTTCGAGACAATCGATGAAATCGCGAAAGGTGATATTCGCAAGAAGATAACAGACCTGTTGGGAGCGTTCATGTTCGGTGGTGATGCTTCTACTAAGAAGGTAAAGGTGCTTAGTGGTGGTGAGAAGACACGTCTCGCAATCCTCAAACTTCTTCTCGAACCTGTAAACCTCCTCATCCTCGACGAGCCTACCAATCACCTTGACATCAAGACAAAGGATGTGCTCAAGCAGGCATTACAGGACTTTGACGGCACGCTTATCTGCGTATCTCACGACCGTGACTTCCTTGACGGTCTCTGCACTAAGGTGTACGAGTTCGGCAACAAGAGAGTTCGTGAGCACCTTTGCGGTGTGTATGAATTCCTTGAGACGAAGAAGATGGAGAGTCTTCAGGAGCTTGAGAGAAAGAACGCATAAACTAATTACGCATTATTTTTCAACAGTCGCAAAGTTTAATTTTCTCTGTGACTCCGTGCCTCTGTGTGATGCCAAATGCAAAGTCGCGAAGTCGCAGAGCATTTTTCACTTTTCATTTACTTTCCTTTGTGTCTCTGTGCCTATGTGTGATATCAAACGCAAAGGCGCCAAGTCGCAGAGTATTTTTAATTTTTAATTTTTCACTTTCCATTTACTTTTCTCTGTGTCTTTGCGCCTCTGCGTTCAGATTCTCACAGCGATTCGTCATCGTCTCCATCGTCTCCCATTCAAAGGAAGGGATTTGAAGCGAATTAGAAGCGAATTAGAAGCGGATTAGAAGCGAACCTGAGTCGTCTTTCCTTTCGTGGCCTTTGATTGGAAAGCGTGATCTAAATTGACTTGCCCTTCGGCCGTCGAGCTAAACCTTCTTCACTCTTCACTCTTCGTTCTTCACTTAACTGGTGCAAAGTTACACAATTCTGCTTGATTGGGGAAATAAATTAAGCGAAATAAAGCTTTAGTTGTGGAAATAAACCTAAAGTACACTGTAAATACTTGTGAATGAAATGTTTATAATCCGTTAAAATATTTAACATACATAATTACATCTGAATGTACGTTTATTTTGTATCATTGTATCAGTGTATCAGTAAAAAATAGAGCCGTTGCTTTTTAGAAGAATATTTATATTTATATATATAAATATAAATATTAATTAATTTAACATTTTGGGAGAAAGGCTTCAAAATTAACTGATACACTGATACAAAAGTATTACGCATCATCATCTGTTCACTTGAAGAATAACAAATGTAATATATTATAAATCAGTACCATACACGATATGTCTTAAAGAATTAAATACATGTATTCTTCGTTGCAGATTGTTGAGCGTTATGTAGATTTTGTAGCCAAGATTTACTATAAAAAGTTTCCTTCAACCGAAGTACTCAACAAAAAAACTATCCAAGTTTTGCAAATTCGGAACTTAGTTTTTGTATCATTGTATCAGTGTATCAGTTAAAACTAAAGCAGTTACTCTTTTCTAAGAATTAGTTTTAAAAGTTTCACTTGTCAACTCAAAGGAAACAAACCTCATAAAAAATGAGGTATAGATGGTTAGGCATATTCCCAAAATGGGAATCTGCCTCTTTAGGAGTAATTTTAGAACAAAAAGACAAAACCACATTGCTGATTCACCAATCAGGTTTCAAAGAATATAATTTCATATTTGGCAATTTACCGATAAATAACCAATATCCTCTGCATGGAGGCATAATCACATCAGGATGAATACAAAGCTGACTGAACGAATCGTTCTGTCAGGTTTAATGAAATAGCTAACCCGGCAATTTGTCGTGTCAGGTCAGAAACAAGGGGTCGGCAAATTACCGACTCCTTTTGATATACAAAGATAAGATAGGTGGTGTTTTGCCACCCACCTTTGTTTTATCAATGTTTATGATGACGTTAATATTGGACATTAATTTTATGCCATATTGGCAATTTTCGGTCTATTGAAGACTATTTTCTATTTATTGGAATGACTATCCAAATAGATATTTTCTATTTTAATTTCATCTGTTGATATAAAGAAAATATTTGAATATGGGACATATTCAAATGGAAAATCTGGGCGCAATACCAAAAAAATTGCCAATATGGCATAAAATACTATTAATCCTACCTTGTTAATGAGGACTCACTATCAGATGTATCTGCAAAGACCATTAACAAACATCGCAATTCGCGCGCCCCCATAAAACCAACGCACCGATTCGGTGCTCCCTTTTTTTGAATAGAAAACACATAAAGAAATGGCTCGCCACTCCACGAAGGAAGCAACGAGCCACATGATATTATCATGAAAAAGAACCCTTCAAATTAGTTAAGCCACTTTACATAGCAGAAGTCCTGACGATGTGGCAACTTGTTGTTCTTTGGGAACATACGGACAGCTGTCTTGAAGCTACCTGCATGGTTCACCTCGAAGTTACACTCGAATGTGTAGAGGTTACCCTCGGTCTTAACAAGCTCGAATGGAACGACACGCATCACACGACGGTCAGACGCATCCTGATCGTTCTTCAGAGATACAAGCTCAAGACCTACTGCATCGTTGAGACCCTGCTCGTCGATGACATACTGAACCTTGTATGACTTACCTGTCTCTGCACCATTGGTGATGACAGAAGTATCAGAAGACACAACCTTGATGCTATCCCAACGCTCTGCTACTGTCTCCTTCCACAACGCAATCTCCTTAGCCTCCTGATAGCCGTTGGCATTGATCATTGCTGAACGCTCTGCGAGCTTGATGTAGAACTTAGAATAGTAGTCGTCGAGCTGACGCTTCATTGTGTAGTGAGGAGCGATGGTAGCGATAGAGTTCTTGATGACCTTGATCCATTCCTCAGAGAAGCCCTGCTCGTTCTTGTTGTAGTACATTGGGGTGATCTCGTTCTCGAGCATACCGTAGATAGTAGCTGCGTCGAGCTGATCCTGATAGCCCATGTTCTCGTATGTGCGCTCCTGCTTGAGAGCCCAACCTGCGCCTGGACGATAGCCCTCAACCCACCATCCATCAAGGACAGAGAGGTTTACGACACCATTCATCTCAGCCTTCTCGCCTGATGTACCAGAAGCCTCGAGTGGACGTGTTGGAGTGTTCATCCAGATATCAACGCCAGAAACGAGACGACGAGCAAGCTGGAAGTCGTAGTCCTCGAGGAAGATGATCTTGCCAAGGAACTCTGGACGCTGGCTGATTTCGTAGATACGCTTGATCAAGCCCTGACCTGCACCATCAGCTGGGTGTGCCTTACCTGAGAAGAAGAAGAGCACAGGACGCTCTGGGTTGTTCACGATCTTAGCAAGACGCTCAAGGTCGGTGAAGAGGAGGTGAGCACGCTTATAGGTAGCGAAACGACGGCAGAAACCAATCATGAGGGCGTTAGGAGTGATACGGTCGAGAAGTGACAGAACACGTGTAGGATCGCCCTGGTTCTTGAGCCAGTTCTCTGCGAACTTCTCACGGATATACTTCACGAGCTTTTCCTTCAGAGCCATACGTGTAGCCCAGATCTCAGCATCAGGACAATCGTAGATGCCGTGCCAGAGAGACTCGTTAGACTGATCCTCGTAGAAACCCTTCTTGAGGTACTTGTCGTAGATCTTACGCCACTCGGTAGCGCACCATGATGGGAAGTGAACACCGTTGGTTACATAGCCCACGTGGTTCTCCTCTGGGAAGTAGCCGTTCCAGATAGGAGCGAACATTTTTTGTGATACCCATCCGTGGAGCATAGACACGCCGTTGACCTCCTGACAGGTGTTACAAGCGAAGGTTGACATACAGAAGCGCTCGTTATCGTCGTCTGGGTTGATGCGGCCCATACCGATGAACTCGTTCCAAGAGATACCGAGCATCTGAGGATAGCCACCCATGTACTTGCCGAAGAGATCCTTGTCGAAGTAGTCGTGACCTGCTGGTACAGGAGTATGTACGGTGTAGAGAGAAGAAGCACGAACAACCTCGAGAGCCTGCTGGAAGTTGAGACCTTCCTTGATGTAGTCAACAAGACGCTGGAGGTTGCAGAGAGCTGCGTGTCCCTCGTTGCAATGATAAACCTGCTTTGTGATGCCGAGCTTCTTCAGCATGAGAATACCGCCGATACCGAGAAGAATCTCCTGCTTGAGACGGTTCTCCCAGTCGCCACCATAGAGGGCGTGGGTGATAGGACGGTCGTACTCAGAGTTCATCTCGTTATCAGTATCGAGAAGATAGAGCTTCACACGACCTACGTTAGCCTGCCATACGAGGGCATGAACCATATAGTTCATGTAAGGAACATCAACAACTACCTGATTGCCGTTCTCGTCGAGAGTACGGGTGATAGGCAGAGAGGTGAAGTTCTGAGCGTCGTAGTTGGCAATCTGCTGACCATCCATAGAGAGAGTCTGCTTGAAGTAGCCGAAACGATAGAGGAAGCCGATACCGCACATATCCACGTTAGAGTCAGATGCCTCCTTGATGTAGTCGCCGGCAAGCATACCGAGACCGCCAGAGTAGATCTTTAGGGAGTTGTGGATACCGAACTCCATTGAGAAGTATGCCACAGAAGGACGGTTTGCGTTAGGCTTAACATCCATGTAGTCACGGAAGTGCTTGTAAACCTCCTTCACGTTCTTCATAATAGCCTTATCCTTCACAATCTCCTCCTTACGCTCGTAAGAGAGGCGGTCGAGAAGCAGTACTGGGTTATGCGCAACCTGCTCGTAGAGATCTTCATCGAGGCTACGCCACATTTCACGTGCATCATAGTTCCAAACCCACCACATGTTGTGAGCGAGCTCGTCAAGGCACTGCAACTCCTCTGGGAGGGTTGATTTCACATTAAACTCTTTCCATACAGGAGAGTTTGCATAATCTGCTTTGATTTTCATAACTATATATTTA
>CACYXI010000110.1 GCA_902778265.1 uncultured Bacteroidales bacterium
AGACTCACTCTTTTATGCCACAGACAGTGCTTTGGCTGCCGTTGGTAATATCTTAAAAGTAAATTACTCATTATAAAAATCTTTTTGCACAGTTACTTATCTATTATTTTTATTTACGAGTGCAAATATACAACTTTTCTATGAAACACATTCACTTTTGGAAAAAAAAGATACAGAGTTTATCAAAATGCTTACTTTCGATTATCTAATATAGGATTAGCAAACAAAATACCGCTTATGGAAAGCTCTTTACAAACTGCCATAGGCGGTATTACAGATTAGTCCCATTATCTAAAAATTGCAACCTTCCCTTGCACCTTGGGGAAAAAATGTCAAATCAGGCATATCCTCTTTCTTGTTTCAAGATGAGTTCGATAATGTTCAAATTATGTTTACAAAAACTTGAGATGAACATTAGTCGGGGGAGGCCATAGGGTGTGTTATATAAATGTAAACAATATACTTTACATTTGCTTTTTCACCTTTAAAAAATCAAAACACAGTAATTATCAAAACGCAGTATATCAACACGTTACCGCATTATAAGTTTTTTTTGCACTATAAAAACGCAAATGACTAACGTAAATTCAACGACAGAATGTAAAAAAATCCATACTGATTAATCGCGAACTGGCGTTAGCTTCAGGCAAATACAAAGTAAATTTTACCAAAAACACAGACACACTTCGCTATCCCAACATAATTTATTTGAAAATACAAGCAATTAGGCTATCTGCTTAACATTTCTATAAATTCTGAATACTTCAAAATCGGTATTCCTGCATGTTGTTTCATGTCAGTAAGATCACGATCACCACTAATAATATAATAAACAAGAACACTCTCAGCCATTGATAAAAGGTAGAGATCTTTCGGATCACGAATATCTGATTTTGCCTTGACGGTAATATCAGTAAACAAACAGACATCATAGACCATTTCAAAGAAATAGTAACGTGTCTCGGCAGAAATCAGTTTGTCGAACTTCTCACGTGCAATAACGCCACGGATTTCATCAAGCAACTGCTCGCTGACATAGACTTCCACATCATGACGACACAACACTTCAGCCAACGACGAAAGTCGCTTGCCAATCATGAACGAAATCCAGAGGTTCGAGTCAAACATCACTTTCATACACCTTTTCTATAAGCGTTTATTTCCGCCTGAATCTCTTCATCAGACAACTGTGGAGTATCAGGACAAGAATTTACGAATCGCTCAACAGATGTACGACGACGACGCATCGTCCACCCCATTCTTGAAGCCAGAGTCTCGATGAAAGCTGCATCCTGCGTAGGGATTGATAAAACCAAATCTTCCATATATCTATTGTTTTTATTTACGAGTGCAAATATACAACTTTTCCTTGAAATTCATTCATTTTTTGCGGAAAAAATACAGAGTTACATCCAAATGCTTTCTTTAGATTACCAATTTAAGGACTTGCAAACAAAAATACCGCTTATGAACAACTCTTTACGAACTGCCATAAGCGGTATATAATATAATTTGCCCCTGTTATCGAACTTATTGTAACTTTCCCCTTGCCCCTTGGGGAAAGGGTGTCCGAAGGACGGGAAAGGGGCTATGGGTCTTTAGAACTCTGCGTTATTCGGAGTACGTGGGAAAGGAATCACGTCGCGGATGTTCTGCATACCTGTCACGAAAAGGATAAGGCGCTCGAAACCGAGACCGAAACCTGCATGTGGGCAGCTACCGAAACGACGGGTGTCTAGATACCACTCCATATCCTTCATTGGGATGTTACGCTCCTTAATCTCGTTCAGAAGCTTGTCATAGCTCTCCTCACGAACAGAACCGCCAATAATCTCACCAATCTGTGGGAAGAGCACATCAGTACCCTGAACAGTTGGAGCCATCTCCTTACCGTCAAGAACGGGGTTCTTCTCATCGATCTTCATATAGAATGCCTTGATAGCCTTTGGATAGTTGGTCATGATGACAGGCTTCTTGAAGTACTCCTCAACGAGGAAGCGCTCGTGCTCAGAAGCAAGGTCGTCGCCCCAGTTACATGGGAACTCGAACTTCTTACCCCTCTTGATAGCCTCCTGAAGAATCTCGATACCCTTAGTGTAAGGCAGACGAACGAAATCATCCTTCAAGATACCCTCAAGACGAGCAATCAAGCCCTTGTCTATCATCTGGTTAAGGAACTCAAGGTCGTCCTTACAGTTGTCGAGAGCCCACTTTACACAGAACTTGATGAAGTCCTCCTCAAGATCCATAAGCTCGTCCATGTCGATGAAGCAAACCTCAGGCTCGATCATCCAGAACTCAGCAAGGTGGCGAGGAGTGTTTGAGTTCTCAGCACGGAAAGTAGGACCGAAGGTGTAGATAGCTCCGAGAGCTGTTGCACCAAGCTCACCCTCAAGCTGACCTGATACGGTGAGTGAAGTCTGCTTGCCGAAGAAATCATCAGAATAGTCAATCTTACCGTCCTCAGTCTTCTTCAGGTCGTAGAGATTCTTGGTTGTAACCTGGAACATCTGACCAGCGCCCTCACAGTCAGAAGCTGTGATCAGCGGAGTGTGGAAGTAGAAATAACCATGCTGATGGAAGTATGTGTGGATAGCAATCGCCATGTTATGACGGATGCGCATCACAGCACCGAAAGTATTTGTACGCAGACGCATGTGAGCGTACTTTCTCATATACTCGAAGGTCTGGCCTTTCTTCTGCATTGGGTAGTCGTTACCGCAGAGACCGTAGATCTCGATTGTCTTTGCCTGAATCTCAGATGTCTGCCCCTTACCCTGGCTCTCAACGAGAGTACCCTCAACGTGGATACAAGCGCCAGTAGTAATCTGCTTCAGCACCTCATCATCAAATTTATCCGTGTCTGCTACAATCTGGATGTTCTTGATGGTAGAGCCATCGTTCAGGGCGATGAAGTCAACAGCCTTGCTTGAGCGGTGACTGCGAACCCATCCCTTTACGTCGATAGCCTCACCGAAAGCAGTTGAACGAAGAGCGTCAACTATTTTAGTTCTTTTCATAAGCCTAACCAAGCCTAAAGAGTTAAGAGTTAAGAAATTAAAAAGTAAAAAGTAAAAATTTAGAAATATGATTAGAATTTACACACAATAATATTTCGCAAAACATGGTAATCATACTTTTTAATTTTTACATTTTATTTTTTACTTTCAATTTTCTTCACTCTTAACCTTCAGCTTGAACTATGCGAAAGTTGATTTTTATTAAACGAATGTACTATAAAAGTTCCTCCCCTTGGGGGAGGTTAGGAGGGGTCTCTCTTACTCGAAAGCACCCATTCTGAGCATCTCCACTTCCTTCTCGGTGAGGAAACGCCAGTCGCCACGACGGAGGTTCTTCTTAGTAAGACCAGCGAACTGTACGCGATCGAGCTTTGTAACGTGATAGCCAAGGCTCTCAAAGATACGACGAACGATACGGTTCTTACCAGAGTGAATCTCGATGCCAACCTGCTTCTTGTCGGTTGGAGAAGCATACTCAAGTGCATCAGCCTTGATATCACCGTCATCAAGAGTGATACCGTTGAGAATCTGATTCATATCGTAAGCTGTAACTGGCTTGTCGAGATATACGTGATATACCTTCTTCTTCAGGAACTTAGGGTGAGTGAGCTTAGAAGCGAGGTCACCATCGTTAGTGAGAAGGAGAACACCAGTTGTGTTACGGTCAAGACGACCTACTGGATAGATGCGCTCTGGACATGCGTCCTTAACGAGATCCATAACAACCTTACGCTGCTGTGGGTCGTCAGTTGTAGTTACATAGTCCTTTGGCTTGTTGAGGAGCACGTAAACCTTCTTCTCGAGAGTTACAGGCTGATCGTGGAACATGATGGTATCTGTACGCAATACCTTTGTTCCGAGCTCTGTTACTACCTGTCCGTTTACGGTTACTACTCCTGCCTCGATGAAGTCATCAGCCTCACGACGTGAGCAAACACCTGCGTTAGCAAGGAACTTGTTAAGACGAAGTGGCTGTGTTGGATCTATATTGTTTTCAGCGTATTCAATACGCTTCTTCATTGAGTACTTTGCATTTGGATTATAGTCTGGTGTGTGCTGACGCTGCTTGCCACGAGGCTGAGCGAAACCACCACGAGCTGGCTGTCCATAACCACCGCGAGCTGGCTGACCGTAACCGCCGCGAGCTGGCTGACCATAACCACCGCGAGCTGGCTGACCATAACCACCGCGAGCTGGCTGACCGTAGCCACCACGAGGCTGCTGACCATAACCACCACGAGGCTGCTGACCATAGCCACCACGAGGCTGCTGACCATAGCCACCACGTGGCTGATAGCCCTCATCCTGATTGCCATACTGTGGACGATACTGTGACTGCTGATAGCCGCCGCGCTGCTGATAGCCACCACGAGGCTGCTGATAACCACTCTCCTCACGCTGTGGACGGTTGCTTGTCAGGTTAGCGCCGAAGCCCTCTGGGCGGAACTCACCGTCGTCCTCAGCAGGACGCTGTGGACGGTAGCCCTGACGTGGACCGCGATCTGAAGAATAGGCTGCACGCTGACCTATACGAGCGCGCTGACGAGGACGTGCGCTGAAACCGCCTTCCTGAAAACCACCCTCACGAGTAGAAGAAGAGTCTTCTGATACTGAATTCTGCAGACTCTGAAGCTTGTCGTTTTCTGTTTCCATCATTGGATTTAATTTTTTCTTAAATTGTTTTTACTTTAATTTCTTATCTCTTAATTGTATGTATGTAGCCTCAGCCTCACGGCCGTCGGCAAGTGTTTTAAATTATAAAATGAAAAATGAACAATGAAAATACAAGCCCCGCTCCCCTTAAAGAGGAAGAGCTAATTAGCGATAGAAAGTCTCCCTTTAAGGGAGATTTAGAGGGTCATGTATTTTATAATTTTTCACTTTTCATTTTTCATCTAAACTTAAATTCCTGTATAGTTACTTGGAGTTATTGCCATAAGCTCTGCCTTAACAGCATCGCTCACGTCAAGTGTCCTGATGAACTCGTGGATTGTATCCTCATCCATGTGCTTGTTAGTACGTGTGAGAGCCTTGAGAGCCTCGTATGGATGTGGATAAGCCTCACGACGAAGGATTGTCTGGATAGCCTCAGCCACAACAGCCCATGTATTGTCGAGGTCACGCTGCAATGCCTCCTGATTGAGGATTAGCTTGCGGAGTCCCTTCAATGTGCTCTGGATAGCGATAACACCATGACCTACTGGCACGCCGATGTTACGGAGAACAGTAGAGTCGGTAAGGTCACGCTGCAAACGGCTTATAGGCAACTTCTGTGCCAAGAACTGGAGTATAGCGTTAGCAATACCGAGGTTACCCTCAGAGTTCTCGAAGTCGATTGGGTTCACCTTGTGTGGCATAGCACTTGAACCCACCTCACCTGCCTTGATCTTCTGCTTGAAGTACTCCATAGAAATATACATCCAGAAGTCACGATCGAGGTCGATGATGATAGTATTGATACGACGGATGGCATCAAAGATTGAACCGAGGTGATCGTAGTTTGAAATCTGGGTAGTGAACTGCTCGCGCTCAAGACCAAGCTTCTCGCTAACGAACTTATTGCCGAACTCCTTCCAGTCGTACTGTGGGTAAGCTACGCGATGAGCGTTATAGTTACCAGTAGCACCACCGAACTTAGCCGTGAACTTGCAAGCCTTCAAGCTGTTAAGCTGCTCCTGAAGACGATATACGAACACCATCACCTCCTTGCCGAGACGGGTTGGAGATGCAGGCTGACCATGTGTCTTTGCGAGCATAGGCACATCCTTCCACTCCTCCGCATAGTCAGAGAGCTGCTTGATAAGTTCCTCAACCTGTGGCACGAACACCTCAGCGAGAGCTTCCTTAACAGAAAGAGGTACACTTGTATTGTTGATATCCTGTGAGGTAAGACCGAAGTGGATGAACTCACGGCTCTTCTCGAAATACCCCTCACCAAGACCATTCTTTTCCATTTCGTCGAGCTTTTCCTTAATGAAATACTCAACTGCCTTAACGTCATGGTTAGTTACCTTTTCAATATCCTTCACGCGCTGTGCATCCTGCTCAGAGAAGTTCTCATAGATACCACGAAGCTGTGGGAAGAGAGACTTGTCGAAGTCAGCAAGCTGAGGCAATGGGAGCTCACAAAGGGTAATGAAATACTCAATCTCCACACGAACACGATAACGGATAAGTGCATACTCTGAGAAATACTCTGCAAGGCTTTCCGTCTTTCCTCTGTAGCGGCCATCAATAGGTGAGATGGCTGTCAAAATATCCAGATTCATTTTCCTGTATTTATATTATTTTGTTGTTATACGTATAACTTTTTTATCTTCCTTAACTGCTTAGATCTTTTAATTAATCCTAATGCGCATTATAGAAATCACCACATTCGACTTCAAGTCGGTAATAGGTACTTACTTATATTTTCGCGGGCAAAGGTACGAAAAAAAATCGGAAACACCATACCACAACCCATAAAAAAAGGTTAAATTCATGCAAAATAAATACAAAAAACTGAGTTTCTACATATTTTTTCGTAGTATAACACACAGAGAGCTACATAAAAGCTATCCCATAATGAAAACTTTTTTTGCATGAGTCTTTGGCACAATGAAAATATCTTTGTAATTTTGCAGTCGGTATTTTGGGTGATGGATGTTAGGTGATGGGTGTTGGGTGTTAGGTGTTGGCGGTTTCGTGACAATGTTGTAAATCCGTTTCAAGTCCGTTGCAAATCCGTTGCAAATCCCTTCCCTATATAGGAGCCTTAACGGACACACAGCAGACATCGTAATGCAAAAAATTAAAACTTTTTTCATTTCCCATGCAAGGTTTCTGAATTTCCTGCATTACACTAACAGAACATCAACCCAAAAAACATTTGGAATATGAAAAAATCTAAATTCTATGCAATGGCATTATTGATGCCCGTAGCACTACTATCAACAGCGAGTTGTTCTTCTGACAACGAAGACGAGGACACTCCAGTCGTATGCCCAACGACCTCAACAACGAGAGCCATAAGCGAGTCAAGCAACGACTTGGCATTCCCGTTCTTCGACAAGGTTTGCGCACAGCATAAGCCGAATGAGAACGTAATCGTATCGCCCCTTAGCCTCACGGAAGTGTTGGTTATGCTAAGCAACGGAGCAAAAGGCGAGACTCTCAATCAGATAATCAGTCTCATTGGCACAAAGGACATCCCTCTCGAAGAACAGAACTTTGCCATAAGTACCCTTAACCAATATCTCATATCGGCTGACAGCAAAACGAGCGTGGCAATAGCCAATTCACAATGGATTGACGACGAGTTAAAGGTGAAGGACGAATACATCCAAACCAACGCGAAATGGCTCAATGCCGAAACTCGCAATCAGGATCTGGCTACCGAGAAGACGATGAACGACATCAACTCCTGGTGCGATAAGAACACTCAAGGCTGCATTAAGGAAATTCTTGATGAACCTCTTCCGTATGATTGCCGTCTAGGACTCATCAATGCCCTCTATTTCAAGGGCGTATGGGCTATAAAATTCGACAAGGACCAAACCACGGACGATGATTTCACCAACTCCAACGGATCCAAGACAAAAGTAAAAATGATGCACCAGAGGGAAACCTTCCCTGCATACGAAGGAATAGACATGGATATGGTGGAATTTGCTTACGGCAATGAAAAATTCTGCATGGATGTAATTCTTCCACACGAGGGAAAGAATCTCGACGAATGCCTAAAAGGCTTTTCTTCAAAGACATTCTCTGACTACGTAAAAGATTCCTACGGAAGAGACGTGGTTGTAAGTATGCCTCGCATGGAAATTAAGTTCAAAACACCTCTCGACGCTCCACTCATGGAGATGGGCATGAGAAACGCTTTCATGGGCGGAGATTTCTCAGGAATCTCAGATTACGACAAACTTTTCATTGACAAGTTCATACAAGCAACATACATAAAGGTGGACGAAGAAGGCACAGAGGCAGCTGCTGTAACAGCCGCATTTCTTAACAAAAACAGCGCAGCAGACCAAGAGCCTACCCCTCTGATATTCAACATGAACCGTCCATTCGTCTTTATCATCCGCGAGAAGGACTCAAACACCATACTCTTCATGGGTAAGGTGAGGACATTGTAAGGTTCTGTTCCGTTTTAATAAACGCAGAAACGCAAGAAAAGCCATTACCCATGCAAGTTTTTCAAATTTCCTGCATTATATTAACAAAGGACCTTTAAAACTATAGGAATATGAAACACTCAAAATTCTATACGATGGCATTATTGATGCCCGCAGCACTACTATCAATAACGAGTTGTTCTTCTGACAACGAAGACGAAGACACTCCTGTCGTATGCCCAACAACCCCGACAACGAGGACGATAAGCGAGTCGAATAACGACTTGGCCTTTCCGCTCTTCAACAAGGTTTGCGACAACGAGAAGCCGAATGAGAACGTAATCGTATCGCCTCTGAGCCTCACGGAAGTTCTGGTTATGCTTAGCAACGGAGCCAAGGGCGAGACTCTCAACCAGATAAATGCCCTGCTCGGCACCAAGGACTCGCCTCTCGAAGAACGTAACGCAGCCATTTGCGACCTTAACGACTATCTCATAGCAGCCGACAAGAAAACAAGCGTGGCAATAGCCAATTCACAATGGATTGACGACGAGTTTAAGGTGAAGGACGAATACATCCAAGTAAACAAGAAATGGCTGAACGCAGAGACGCGCAATCTGGATCTGGCAACAGAGAAGACGATGAACGACATCAACTCATGGTGCGATAAGAACACTCAAAGCTGCATAAAGAAACTTCTTGAGGAGCCACTTTCCGATGACTGCAGACTGGCTCTCATCAATGCCCTCTATTTCAAGGGTATGTGGGCGCAGAAATTTAACAAGAACAACACCACGGATGAGGATTTTACCAACTCTGACAGCTCTAAGTCAAAGGTCAAGATGATGTTCCAGATTGAGAAATTCCCAGCTTATGAAGGCAAAGATCTGGATATGGTTGAGTTCCCTTATGGCGATAATAAATTCTGCATGGATGTCATTCTGCCACACGAGGGCAAGAAACTCGACGAGTGCCTGAAAGGCCTTTCTTCTACGGCTTTCTCCGAATACGTCAATCAATTCCAACAAAGAGATGTGGTTGTAAGTATGCCTCGCATGGAACTGAAGTTCAAGACCATACTCAACAAGCCTCTTACAGATCTTGGCATGAAATCTGCATTCTATCCAGAGACAGCCGATTTCACAGGAATATCTGACAAAAGTACCTTCATCGGCAATATAATTCAGGCAACCTACATCAAGGTGGATGAAGAGGGTACGGAGGCAGCCGCAGTAACGATGGCAGAAATGTACGATTCGGCAATACACGAACCAATTTCTCAGGTTATTTTCAACATGAACCGACCTTTTGCCTTTATCATCCGCGAAAAGGAATCAAACACCATACTCTTCATGGGTAAGGTGAGAAAACTATAGAGAATGACGATTGACAACCGACTGACAGAACGACTATTACGAAACGACCGGAAGGCTATGCAGGAATTGTATGGCCTTACGGTTCGCTATCTCTTTGCCGTATGTCAGCGATACGTTGTCAACGAGGAAGATGTGCGTGACATCCTTCAGGAAACCTACATCAAGGTCTTCAAAAATATTCACGACTTTAGGCAAAAAGACAGCAACTCATTAGTGGCATGGATGTCGAGGATAGCAGTCAACGAATCGCTCATGCTCTTACGGAGAAAGCACAAGGATGCGTTTATCGAGACATCGAAGGAACTTCCTGAACAAGAGGAGGATCTGGAGGTTGAGCGATTCTCGGCAGAGCAGCTTCACAATGCCATTCAGCAACTACCCACAGGCTATCGCGTAGTGCTCAATCTCTATGCCTTTGAGGATAAATCGCATAAGGAGATAGCCCAGCTATTAGGAATCAAGGAAGTTACTTCAGCAACCCAGTTACATCGCGCGAAGAACATGCTTCGCAAAATACTTTTAAGACAGGAAGGAGGCAGACAATGAAAGAGAAATGGACTCAGGATCTTCAGAAGAAGATGACCGATTACGAGGTTCCTACAATCCCCGACGGATTATGGGAAGAAATCGATTCTGCCCTCCACACCAACACCCAACACCTAACACCCAACACCCAACACCCATCAACCACCACCCAATACTGGCGCAAGGCATGTGCCGCTATTCTCTTGCTTCTCCTTATCCCTACCGCCCTCATCTTCCTCTACAAGAGTAATACTGAAGAGCAAGGCAAGGCGCTCGTGGAGGCAAGCAGCCCTATTGCCCCAACTCCACAGCCAATAAGCACACCCGCGCCTAAAGCCCCCATTGCGCAAGCCAAGCACACCAAGCGCACAAGCACCCCAATCCTCCCATCAAGCGCCCCACAAGAAGAAGCCCCCGCCTCCACCACCAACGAAGAACAGGCGGAACAAGCCCCAACCCTCCCAAGCGCACAAACGCCTACCGCCAAAAGCGCACAAGCGCCCACACCTACCCTCGCCTCCACAAGCGCGGAAGCATCCCAACCATCCCCAGATCCTATCTTCAACAAAGAGAGCAACGACGCCCATCTCTACCTCGCCATGACCGCTTCTGGCATCAACCTCTCCTCTGCCACCATGCGCTCACCTGGCAACATACAGTACAACAACGGCATCGACAGTCAACTAAAGTACGACAACGGCATCGACGAGCACCCTAAATACAACGCCGACGCCACCACCTCGCCCTCCACATACCACGAGGAGAAGCATCACCGTCCAATAACCATTGGCTTGCAAGTCGGCATTCCCGTTGCCGACAAATGGTCGCTTGCCACAGGTCTCGCCTACACCTACCTCCATAGCGAGATTACCGACAACGAAACCACCACCGACCAACGCTTGCACTTCATGGGAGTACCAGTACAGATCAACTACCAGCTATACTCCAACCGCTATTGCAACATCTATCTCGGCACAGGTGGCAGAGCGGATTTCGGTGTAAGCGGAAAGACGAACGATGACAATCACCTCTCTCATCTGCCCGTCAATTTCTCGCTCAAGGCATCAACTGGCGTTCAGGTCAAACTCTTCAAGAGCCTCAACATCTACGCAGAGCCTTCCCTTCAGTACAATATCCCAGGCTCTACGAGATACAAGACCTACTTCACCGCCCATAAAACTATGTTCGATCTGCAATTAGGCATTAGGCTAACACCCTAAGATAGTTCATAGTGCATAGTTCATAATTCATGGTTTTTTTCCGATTACCACAACTATGCGCTATGAACTATGCACTAAAAAAGGTCCTCTTTTTTATAAGATTTTGCTGTTTTTCGCGTTATATAGATATTATACATTTCTAATACAATTTGTGAAATATGAAAACAGTAAAGAAAATCATTCTGCTGATGTCAGCAGCCTTTCTCTATACCACCAACGGAATGGCACAACGCCATACAGCACAAAAGGATGTGCCATGCCCAAGTGATTCTATCTCAAAGGCAGTATTCAAGGGTGCAACCAATATGGCATACCCTCTCTTTCAGAATACCGACAACGCAAACAACAATAACGAGAACATCATTATCTCCCCACTCTCCCTTACCGAACTATTGGCCATACTAGCCAATAATGCCGATGGCAATACCCTCTCGCAGATCAACGAGGTAATGGGTATCGATGGCATCAACGCTACGAACACGAGCGAGGCTTTTGGCAAGCTCAACGACTATTTCACGTCATTCGGCTCTAAACTCATTATCAAGAACAACAACTCTATCTGGCTCAATACTGACGTTAAGCCCAAGGGCGACCTAATGGCAAAGAGCCGAACAGCACCTCTCAAGGCAGAGATACGCAACACGTCTCTTGCTATGGAGAATACGAGGAGCGAGATAAACCTATGGTGCACCAGAAACACGAACAACAGCATCAAGGAAGCCCTTACGCAACCGCTTTCTAACGACTCAAAGGTAGCTCTCATCAACACCATCTTCTTCCAAGGCTCGTGGAAATACCCATTTGATACGGATGTAACTCGTCCACAAGACTTTACCAATGCCAACGGTTCAAAGACGAAGGTGATGATGATGCAGAACGAGTTTGAGTTTCAGGCATTCGTTGGCGACAGAATCGACCTGATAAGAATACCATACATCAACGGAAGCGTTTATATGGAAATCTACCTTCCACACAAAGGCGAGAACCTTGACGACTGCATGAGGAGTCTCAACAGAAAGCAGGACTTCCAAATGCGAAAGAACGCCACGAAACAGAAGGTTGCCCTTGATATGCCACGTATGGAACTGAAATGCGTGACCGATTTCAGCGAACCTCTACAGAAGATGGGTATGACCGATGCCTTTTCTGCAGAAGCCACCCTCCCTGGCATTTCTGACAACTCCCCACGCATCACCGACATCAAACAGGTAATGTGCATCAAGATCAACGAGGAGGGAGCACCAGCCGCTTCTGTCAGGGATCGTGTCAAGGATATGGACATCACCCAAGCCCCTCTCTTCTTCACCATCAACCGCCCATTCTTCTTCACCATCCGCGAACATAAGTCAGGCACAATTCTGTTTATGGGCAAGGTGAGGAAGCTGTAAAGTCGCCTTTCCTTTGCTGTTCTTCCGTTTATTCTCCGTACCAAACTCGCTGTAATTCCTATCAAACATCGCTCTCTCACCGACTTTGCACCGACTTTGCACCGACTTTGGTACGGAGGAAGAGCGGAGAATCATAGGAGGAAGAACGGAGGCAATTATGAGTTTGCAATCAACTGCTGAGGAGAAGCGAGACACCCTTTCCGACCGTTGCGAAGATGCACAAAGGCATACAATCCATTTGGCTGCACATCACGAACAACAGTTGTCTGGGATTTAGTATCAACAATAATATCCTCAAATTCCGCTTTTTCATTCACAAGACTTATGAATCGCAGAATGTCTCCCCTTTTCCATTGCTCGGAGATTATATCACATTCAATCTTATCACCTACGATTCGATAGCCGAGGACTGGCAGAGAACCATCTGATACCGTATTCATTCTCAAAAGATTAAGGCTCATGAACCTGTCACAATCCCTTTGCCCTTCCTTCAACAACTCAAAGCAGCCCTTTACCGCAGGTTTCAACTTGCGATATAGCATCTGAACAGTTTTCATCTTATCACGTTGCTCAAGCTGCACCTCTGACTTCCTGTCATGATAGTGTACTGCTGTCCATTCTGAATCTGAAACACCATATCACCAGCCGGACCGTGAATACTACCTTTATTATCTAATATAGCCATAAATTTAAGTTTTTGTTATTTGACTACAAAGATACAAAAAGTTTGCCAAAAGTCAAACAAATCGTCCAATTCTTTTTGTATTCTCAGATTTACAATCAAATTCCATACAAATTCTTTGGCAAATTGCCTGGAAGGCAACACTATGAGGACTCCACGTAGCGCCTGACCATCGGGAAGAGCCGAGGTGCATACTCGACGAAGGAGAGGATGCCCTCGGACAGGAAACAACCTCTACCCCTTCCAGCCTGAAAGGCTGTACCTGATTGACTGTCGTTTTCGCTATGTACTGCCCTCCAGGCAGTTGAGGGATTATGGGTTTAATCCCCGCACATCCTCGTCTCACTCGTATGTACGGGGTTACTAATAGTATTGCCTTCCAGGCAATTCCAAACTCTCGAAACTTATCCCACAATAAAGAACAGCCCTTTGGGGTTACCTCCCAATAAACAGAGTGATTACAACATTTTTCATTAAATTGACGTTATGCAAATGTTAATAACTAAAAATTGCGTTTGAATAACTAAGAATATTTGTTAAAAGATTGCTTTTGCACGATTTTTCCAACTAAAAGTTTCGTTAATTAAAAATTTAGTTGTACTTTTGCACTCAGAAAACTAAAACATTAGTTGAGTATGAAAAGAGATAAAGACAACCAGACTCTCACCAGAGTGGAAATGGAGATTATGAATCGTCTGTGGGCTATGGATGAGCCTTCGGTAAGCGTGCGTCAGCTCCTTGCTGAATATCCAGATCCAAAGCCAGCCTACACCACTCTCGGAACATATATGAAGATTCTCACACAGAAGGGTTTCGTAAAACCAGAAAAGCGTGAGGATGATGGAAAGACATTCTTCTTCCGTCCGCTCATCACTCAGGATGAATATCGCAAGCGAGTGGTGAAGGACGTTAAGAATACCCTATTTGGTGGCTCTCTAAGATCACTCGTGAATTTCTTTGCCAAAGAAGAAAAGATACCCGATGACGAAATACGGGATTTACTAAGTTTAATTAAAGACTAAAGCCCCCCCCTTCCCCTCCCATAAAGGGAGGGGAGTAGTTACTAAGATAAACGATAAAAAGGGGCATCGCTAAAAGTCAAACAAGTGTAACTTGTATTTTTCATTTTTCACTTTTCATTTTTTCATTTAACCGAACATGCTTGCCTATTCTATAAAATCAGCCATATTCCTCAGCATTATGTACATCCCATATATGCTGATGCTAAGGAAGGAGTCATTCTTCCACTTCAACCGCATATTGCTGATTAGCATTATGTTGTTGTCGCTCGTCCTGCCATTGTGCGATTTCCATTCCCTATCTATTGAGAACAATCCTATACAGGATGGAATGACAACAATCATATTGCCAACCGTCACTATAGGAGCAGCAGAGGAAATGCCTGTTTCTGATAGCATCAACTGGGTAAACATCATGCTATACATCTATTTTATAGGCATGATAACGACAGCTTTATGGAAAGTGGTTCAGATATGCCTTCTGTACAGAACAATTCATAGTTGCGTGCTTTGGAAAGACAAGCAGAATGGCATTACTATCTATTGCCACGCACAAGATATTGCGCCATTCAGTTGGCTTAACACAATCGTAATCAGCGAGAACGACTATCAGAATAATGCAAGGGAGATTCTATGTCATGAAATAGGACATATCCGTCATTATCATTCATTTGACATACTTCTCGTGAACATTATTGAGGCAATACAATGGTGGAATCCACTATCCTGGATTCTCGCCTCCTCACTACGCGATGTGCATGAGTTTGAGGCTGATAACGAAGTACGTACAAGTGGTGTGAATATTCAAGAATACCAAATGTTATTAATAAGAAAAGCCGTTGGATCCAGTTCCTACGCCTTTGCCAACGGTTTCAATCACAGTTTACTAAAAAAACGTATCACTATGATGTTAAAATCTAAATCAAACCCGTGGATGCGTACAAAGGCTTTGTACATCATCCCGGTGGCTACTATCGCTATAAGCGTATTCGCCACACCAGAGCTAAACAATCGTGCAGATACCATTGCCGAGAAAGTTCAGACAATTATCGAAGACAAGGGTATTAACACTTCTGCTGACATCCATAATTCCGATGCAGAACCTACTCCTATCTTTGAAGCCAATAATGATATTGTTTCAGAAGAAGGAATCCATGATGAAATCATGCCTATTAATGAGACAAAAGAGGCAGGGGATAGTGTCATAGATAATATCAACAAGGAACTTGAAAAGCAAGGAAGTGACCTTAGGGTTTCCCTGACTTCACCAGATTGCGACACTCGACCAGAATATCCAGGAGGCGATGAAGCCCGCTCGGAATACTATGACAACAACAAGAATTTATTATGTCTTGGAGATCCATTCAATGAGGCTACGGTTTCTATTTACGTTGATGTCGTTGTAGAGAAAGATGGAACTATCAGTAATGCAAAGATCAGTAGATTCCATACGAACCACGAAATATCAGAGGTAAGGAAGCAGGAACTAAAGGATGCTGCAATAAAATTCTACAGTAATATGCCAAAACATGTTCCTGCCAAGAAGAATGGTCAACCCGTACGTTACGAATTTACAACTGGAGGAGATTTCAAGATATAAACGATCTCTAATCTAAAAGCGTCAATATGCTTGCATACGTCATTAAATCTGTCATATTCCTCAGCATTATGTACATTCCATACATGTTGATGCTAAGGAAGGAGTCTTTCTTTCACTTCAACCGCATATTGCTGATTTGCATTATGTTGCTGTCGCTCATCCTGCCCTTGTGCGACTTCCATGCACTATCTATTGAGAACAATCCGATACAGGATGGAATGATAGTTATTGAAACACCAACGGTGGTAGTAGAAAGTACAGATAATGTCACGACAACAAAAGAAATCAACTGGTTCGGGGTTGTATTCTACGTCTATATCATAGGCCTGACAGCAACCTTTATCTGGAAAATGCTTCAGTTGACTACTCTCTATAGCACTATTCGCAACTGCGTACTATGGAAGGACGAGCAAGACGACATAACGATTTATTGTCATGCACAAGATATTGCGCCATTCAGTTGGCTTAACACAATCGTGATAAGCGAGGACGACTACAATAATAACGCGACAGAGATTCTGCGTCATGAGATTGGGCATATTGAGCATCGTCACTCTTTTGACATCATCCTTGTCAATATCCTCCAGACAATACAATGGTGGAATCCTCTCGCATGGATTATTGCCAGTTCACTTCGCGACGTGCATGAGTATGAGGCTGACCATGAAGTTCTTATAAGTGGTGTAAACATTCGCCAGTACCAGACGCTTCTGATTAGGAAAGCCATTGCAAATACAAGCTACACCTTCGCCAACAGTTTCAATCACAGCCTGTTGAAAAAGCGTATCACGATGATGGAAAAGACACCATCAAATCCTTGGATGCGCATAAAGGCTCTGCTCCTAATTCCTGTGTTAGCTATTGCCCTTGGTGCATTTGCTACTCCTGACCTTAACGTAATTGCAGAAAAGGTCATAGAAACAAATGAAAGGCTTATCCGAATCAGGAAAACGCTTGCATATCTGCAAACTCTGAGGATTCCACCTTATGAAATTGCCAGGATACTTGCAGAAAAGAAAGAAAGGCAAGTGAAGAAAGCAAAGGAAGAAAAACTTATCCAAAAGCAAAGAAAGCTGCATGATGAAGAGTTAAACAACAACATCTTTGATGTGGCAGATGAAATGCCCCAATTCCCTGGTGGAATGCAAAGCTTGATGCAGTATCTTTCAAAAACTGTAAATTATCCAAAGGAAGCAGAGGCCAATGGCGAACAGGGACGTGTTATTTGCACTTTCGTGGTAGAAACTGACGGAAAGGTTAGCAATACCATGATAGCAAAGGGAGTTACCCCAGCCCTTGACAAAGAAGCAGAACGTGTGGTTAGTTCTATGCCAAAGTGGATTCCCGGGAAGAATAATGGCCAAAATGTAAGAGTGAAATTCACTTTGCCGATTACTTTCAGAATCCAGTAGTCAAAAAAATATAAATTCGTACATATAAAATGTTACTTTCAACAGGCATATTCATGCTTGTTCGGGCAACATTTGTCCATATATGCGCTATAGCTGGTCAGGCACAAAACACTAAAAATTCAAGCTCTGCACCTCTTGACTCTGTTATCATTGAAGGTGTTGTAACATACATGCCTGATGGCGCACGCCTTAATTATTTACAAGAAGGCGTAAACGCAATGCAGGAAACCATTGTCAAAGACGGAAAATTCCGTATTGCAATTTCCCAAAAAGAGAAAGAATCAGTCCTTCATCTTATACAATTTGGTCCTAGTCTTGACATATACACAGAAATAGGAAAGAAGATAAAGGTTATAGGTGATGATGCACATACAGTTACTTATTGGCATGTAGAAAGCGACAACTTTAATCAGAAAGAAAATAATGCCTATAATCTGTTCATTCAGGAAAAATTACCCGAATTTTATGAAGCAGACAATAAATCTAGATTGGCACAATCAAAGCTAACAGAGAAGTCAATGAGCGGTACGCTAACACAGGAAGACCAAGAAAAGGTAATTCCAGAGCTTCGAGCATTAATTCAAAAAGTTGATGCATTGAGAAAAGAAAAGTACAATGCAGCAATACTTGATTTCATGAAGGAAAGACCTTTCAGTAAGCGAATGATTGATGAACTATGGGGGATATCTATTTATGACCATACCCCATCTATCGTAGAAAAAGCGCGTGAAATATTCAATAAGATCCCACAGGAAGCTATGAATGAGCCACAAGTAGTAGAGACAAAAGCGAAACTGAACGCCGACAGAGTGCAAGTAGGAGAACAAATGAAGGACTTTACGCTCTTTGATCGTGAAGGCAACAAACATCAGCTTAGTGAATTCAAGGGGAAATACACGATCTTGGAGTTTACTGAACGCGGCTGTGGCGGTTGCATATTTATAAAGCCATTCCTTGAAGAATTCTACAAGCGCAATAAAGACAAAGCAGAAATTATTGCTATTTATAATGACACGAAAGAGAACTGGATAAAAGAAGGACAAGAACGCAAGGTAAGCTATTATGAATGGAGTGACAACACACGTTCTGCTGAGCCTGTTGCTGCCTATGACATAAAAGCATATCCTACCTTTGTTATCATTGACCCTAATGGTAAGATTCTTGACATTAAAACTGGTGGTGATGGTTTGTTAAAGGCTTTAGAGTACATCCCTGATGCCGAAGTTGAGAAGAAGCTAAAAGAAGCACACAAATCATAAATAACGTCAGTTCGACGACTTGCTTCAGTTTGATGAACTTGGCGAAAAATTATTGTCAGTTAAAAACAGCTTGCAGTTTGCCATATAGAATTCGTCGAACTCACGTTAAATAAATAGTTATCACCTTCTGACTACAATAGAAACTCTCAGAGTTCCTATTTTGGCGAGTTTGTGAAATTAAAGAAAACCAATAACTAAACAAAAACAGATATGAAGAAAAATTTGTTTATTCTTTTAACATCAATACTGTTCTGCGCATGCTCAGAGCAGAATGTAGATGGCGAGTTCTTCCTGAGAGGACAGGAAGTAAAGTTTGACTCTGCGAATGAGAACCTATGGCCTAAATTCCTGTATGGACAAACTATGTTTGCATGGTCGGATGATAATAGTATTCATGCTGGGAAAATAACCGAAAAAGAGTGGCAGAAAGCCGAAAGAATATCAGGAGCAGGAGTAAACAATGACCTAGAGGGTTTGGATTTCTCAGAGGGTAATAATGGGGAACTATTCGTGTTGAATACGCCTATGGTCGGATTGTTTGACACAAATTGCTTCAAATCCTTTATAAAAATCCAGAATGCAGACAACATTGCCGATATTATGGATCGGACAAAATGGGATACATACGATTTGAAGAAGGTATTAGGATTTGGTGGCGGAAGTTTTGTGACCCTATCCGACACAACCATTCTCGTGTTAGGAATGTTTAAAGACGACCTTAAGCGCGTGTACTCTATTATTGATATAAAGAATCAAAAAATTACACCTTTAGACTATTGTCCGGAAGGCAAGGATTTAAGTGATGAAGACATCTGCATGCTCTATTTGACAGGTAATATATTGGGGAACGGGAAAGGTAAAATGTTGTATCATAACAGATGTGCAAAGTTTGCTTTCATTTTTAATATAGAAGGAACAAAAGTAAACATACTGAAGAATTTGTATTCATATACATTTGTTCCAACTCGCCCTACAGAATGTTTGGGCTGTTGTGCGAATAGCGATAGGATATATATGCTTATAAGAGACACCAACATTAAAGGAGAGAAATGTAATGAGGATGACAGGTTCAGATACGGAAATACCGTTGAGGTGTATGACTGGGACGGAATAAAACATCAGGTTATTCATCTTGACAATTACTATCGAGAAATCATGCTATCAGGTGATGGAAATACACTATTCCTTCATCCGGGAATGACCGGGGATATAATAAAGCCTGCTCTTTATTCTTATGACATTAGCAATCTTAAGGATAATCCGATGATTGATTCTATAGAGATAAAGAATATTTGCAAGGCAAATTTTGAAAAGACTAAGGAAAAATACGGCAAGAAAGATGTTTTGAAAGAAGGTGACATGATGGCAGATTTCGAGTTGTATGACTATAATGACAAGCCTCATCATCTTAATGAATTCGTTGGCAAGGGCAAATATACCATTCTTGTATTCAGCGATTTGCATTGTGGGTGGTGTCAGAAGTCAAAACCATATCTTGATAAATTATACAAACAGAATAAGGACAAAATTGAGATGATAACCGTTTCTAATGATAAATTGTCGGAGTGGAAAGAGAAACCTAATGGAGAGGTAAGCTGGCATGAATGGAACGACCATAATCTCGCAAGAGAGATAAGAAAGAAATACGATGTTTTAGGTAATCCGACATTCTTCGTCATAAATTCAGAAGGCAAGATTGTGAAGAAATATGTTGGTTTTGCAGAACAGGTATTTGACGAGATGAAGGAAATTATCTCTAAAAAGAAATAATACTCTTAATTTAACTTTCAGAATTAACTGACAAATACAATGAAGAAAAATTTGTTTTGGATTTTATTATCCGTCTTATTCTGCGCTTGCTCAGAGCAAAATGTAGAGGGTGAGTTCTTCTTGCGAGGACAGGAAGTAAAGTTTGCCTCTGGGAATGAGAACCTATGGCCCATTTACATATCAGGAAGAAACGTGTTTGCAACCGCTAATGATATCATTTTTCATGTCGGGAAACTGACAAAAAAAGAATGGCAGAAAGCCGAGAGGATATCAGGTGAAGGCACAAATAATGACTTGGAGTGGCTGAGATTCTCACAGGGCAATAACGGCGAACTATTCATGTTGAATCTGCCTGTGTCAAGCACAGTTTTCAAGGGTAATTTAAAATCTCTGATAAAAATCTCGAATGCTGATAACATTGCCACTATTAAGGATCAGACAAAATGGGAAACATATGATTTGAAGAATGTATCAGGATTTGCGCCTACAAGTCTTGGTTATGTGGCTTTGTCCGATACTACCTTTCTCATAGCAGGAATGGTTGAGAACGATATTAAGCGTGTGTTCTCTGTTATTGACTTTAAGAATCAAAAATTCACTCCTCTGGACTATTGGCCAAAAGGCGGAGGGGCAAGTGACACAACTAAATGTATGCACTATGTAAGTAATTGTACCATATTGGGAAATGGAAAAGGCAAAGTCTTGTATCAAAACCCTTGGGCAAAACTTGCTTTCATCTTTAAAGTAGATGGAACTAAAGTAAACAAACTGAGTGATTTGTACACAGATACACTTACTCCAACTCAACCAACAGAATGTTTATCATGTTGCGCTAATGGCGATAGAATATATATGCTAGTAAGAGATTACAATACCCAAGGGAAAGAAAGTACTATTTTGGAAATATTTGGTAACACCGTGGAAGTTTTTGACTGGGATGGTGTAAAGCATCAGGTTATTCATCTTGACAATTACTATCGTGAAATCATGTTGTCAGGTGATGGAAACACGCTATTCCTTCATCCGGGAATGACAGAGGATATAATAAAGCCAGCTCTTTATTCTTATGACATTAGTAATCTTAAGGATAATCCGATGATTGATTCTGTTGAGATAAGGAATATTTGCAAGGCAAACTTTGAAAAGACTAAGGAAAAATACGGCAAGAAAGATGTTTTGAAAGATGTTTTGAAAGAAGGAGATATGATGGCTGATTTCGAGTTGTATGACTATAATGACAAGCCTCATCATCTTAATGAATTCGTTGGCAAGGATAAATACACTATTCTTGTGTTTAGCGATTTGCATTGTGGGTGGTGTCAGAAAGCAAAACCATATCTTGAGAAGCTCTATAAGCAGAACAAGAGTAAACTTGAGATGATAACCGTTTCTAATGATAAATTGTCGGAGTGGAAAGAGAAACCTAATGGAGAGGTAAGCTGGCATGAGTGGAACGACCATAATCTCGCAAGAGAAATAAGAAAAAAATACGATGTTTTTGGAAATCCGACTTTCTTCGTCATAAATCCAGAAGGCAAGATCGTAAAGAAATATAAAGGTTTTGCAGAACAGGTATTTGAAGAGATGAAGGAAATTATCTCTAAAAAGAAATAATACTCTTAATTTAACTTTCACAATTAACTGACAAATACAATGAAGAAAAATTTGTTTTGGATTTTATTATCCGTCTTATTCTGCGCTTGCTCAGAGCAGAATGTAGATGGCGAGTACTTCTTGAGAGGTCAGGAAGTAAAGTATGATTCCGCGAATGGGGACCTATGGCCTGAATATATGTCTGGAGATGTCATGGTTGCGCGTTCGCCCGATATGAATCACTTTATAGGGAAAATAGCCAAAGATGAATGGCAAAATCCAGAAAAACTAAATATGGAAGAGGCTGACGGCCTTTTCTTTTCACAAGGTAACAGTGGAGAATTACTTATACTAAATCATGCATCGAGAGAAAAAGAGTCGGGCAATTTATTATCTCTGACAAAAGTTCCTGATGCAGATATTAGGAATCGGACAAAGTGGGAAAAATACGATTTAAAACAGGTGCCAGACATTATCTATTTATCAAGTAGTTATGCGGCTATGTCTGACACAACCATTCTCGTCTCTGGATTGGTTAGAGATGATATTAAGCATTTGTTCTCGATTATAGACTTCAAAAATCAAAGTGTCAAGCATCTGGACTATTGGCCAGAGAATTCTGTATTGTCAGATATGGATATATGGTATTGCTATTGTTTGAATAGTTCTATATTGGAAAATGGTAAGGGACGTTTTTTGTATAAAAACGGTTCTGCAAAAGATGCTTTCATATTCAGCATAGAAGGCACACACGTGAATGTTTTGGACACGTTATATTCATATAGCTATACCCCTGGAAAATTTACAATTGAGCGATTGTCCTGTTGTGCGAATAGCGATAGGATTTATATGCTTACATTGGACTCAAATAATAAAGGAGAAAAATTAAAGGAAAGCGATACCCAAGAGCCTCACTTATATATATCAGGCAATACCGTGGAGGTATATGACTGGGATGGTGTAAAGCAGGAAGTCATTCATCTTGACAATTATGCTCAGAGAATCATGCTATCTGGCGATGGCAAAACGTTATATCTTTTTGCACAAACAGATGAAATCATTAAGCCGGCAATTTTCTCTTACGACATTAGCAATCTCAAAGATAATCCAATGATTGATTCTGTCGAGATAGAGGAAATCTGCAAGGCAAACCTGAAAAAGACTCTGAAAAAATACGGTAAGAAGGATTTTCTGAAAGAAGGTGACAGGATGGCTGATTTTGAGCTATATGACTATAATGACAAACCACATCATCTCAATGAATTCATAGGCAAGGGCAAATACACTATTCTTGAATTCAGCCAATATGGCTGCGGTCCTTGTCATGCGGCAAGACCTCATCTTGAGAAGTTCTACAAGCAAAACAAAGACAAAGTTGAGATGATAACTATTTCCGAGGATAAGGTATCGGAATGGAAAAAGAAACCATTGGGAGAAGTGAGTTGGCATGAGTGGAACGATCATAATCTTGCTATTGACATAAAAAAGAAATACGATGTCCATGGTACTCCGACTTTCTTTATCATTAATCCAGAAGGCAAGATTATAAAGAAGTTAGTAGGCTTCAATGAAGGGAGGATTGACGAGATAAATGATATTATCTCTGGAAAGAAATAAAGGTCTCCTTCGGAAGCAAAACCGTTCTAAGTCCGCTCTTCCTCCGTAGATACTCCATCGTTACTCCATCGTTACTCCATCGCAAGTCTATCGTTTCGATGGAGAATCGATGGACATGATATGGACGAACGATGGATATACAACGGAAGAAAAAACGCTTCAGATTCATTTATTCGATAACTATAAGCGAAAATAAAATAAATTAATACTCTTACTATTACCAATAATCATACACACCTGTCGGGATGACAGGTGTGTACAAATCTTAAAAGCCTATGTATAAACTGATTTTTACATCTTTATTCCTTATGCTCCTCTACCCTATCACAACAAAGGCAGAGGACAAGGATCTTGAAGTCCAACAAAGAGCGTTGGCCGCAAAAGGAGATAGTTGCGTGCAGACATTCGACTATTTTCATGCCTTGCAGTATTACAAGCAATTAGACACGACATTCGTGAACAATAACCTTCCCGTTGTTAGAAATATGGCAGAGATATATCATCGAACAGGAAACAACAAGGCTTGGTTTAATACGCTTGTCCGTGTCTATTCGTCACAACCAGACAGCATGACATACAACGATATGCGGTCGCTATTTTTTGCCAGCAGAAGCATAGAGTGGGACGATTTTATAACAATGATCGGGAACAAGATACTAAAGACCAACCCTTACGACAGCGAGATTGTCGTTTCTATGGCATCATACTTCAACGATACGAAGCATCCCGACAAGGCTTTGGCTATCTGTGGAGACTATATGCAAAGGGATTCTACGAATCTCGGGGTAATGAGACAATATGGTTATGCCGCGCATCTTCTTGGCAACTACAAGGATGCTATCGAAACATACAAGAAACTTGAGGCTAACGGTTTTGAGAACTATGAGTCTGCCTTGATAATCGGTTTCTCGCTTCTCAAACTCGATAGTGCATGGGAAGCCCGTCCATATCTCAGAAAGGCTGTAGAAAAGCGAAAAGGCAAGGAATATTCCTCTTATCTTCACCTAGGAAATGCCAATATTGCTTGTGGGGAATATTGGGAGGGTATTAGCAATCTTGAAAAAGTGATTGAGATAATCACACCTGAGAATGATTTGTATTACTCGCTATATAATAGTATAGGTGAGGCTTTCTACAAGCAGCAGAAATACAAGGAAGCAGCCAAGGCATTTGTGGAATGCACGAAATACAAATCGGATAATCCGCTCGTCTATTACAACATCGCACAGATGTGTAAAGGTATGAAAGACGACAAAAGGGAAATAAAATACTCCCAGAAATTCCTTGACATCTCACATCATCTTGAAAACCGTCCAGATAACAAGGAGTTAATAAAAAGTGTAGAAGAGCGTGTGGAATATCTATCAAAGAAGGCAAAGAAATAGAACGCCTAGAAATATTTCCCATTCGATATAAAACAAAAGCCTTTCAGCTTTATACATTCAGAAAGCGCCTGGACAATTCGACTGCCCGGGCGTTTTTCTATCCACACAAAGTAACGCAAGTTGGACGAATTGAAGAAAATCATCACTCTTCACTTACCATTAATTCTTCGTTCAAGGTAGGGTGTAAATACCATTAATTTACCATTAATTTACCATTAAATTACCATTAAAATACCATTAAATTACCATTAAAATACCATTAAAATACCATTAAGATACCATTAAGATACCATTAGCTATAGTATTTTGATGGTAATTAAATTGTATTTCTTATTGATTTATATTGGATTTACTTACTTGCAAGAAGGGAAGAAGATAAGTATTGGGTGATGACATTATCACAACAACCCAGAACACTCCTCATTACAGCCTACCAGAAGAGCATAGTATATTGGTTGCAGAGCCAGAGTTGCGATAGGCCCGCTTAAAAAAAGTAAGGAGTAAAGGGTATAGAGTAAAGAGTAAAGTTTAACGCCAAAATGTCAGTTGAAATTGTTCGACTGACATTTTTGTCGTATAAAGATTGACATTTTTTGCATTTATGGCATTTGGCACGTTTTTCGCTTGATGTTGGCAAACAACGCGAGGTTCTGTTTCTAATATCAGTTCCTCCACGCTAAACAACAATAATAATAACAACATAAAATCATTAAGACAATGAACATTAAACCATTAGCAGACCGCGTGCTGATTACTCCAGCACCGGCAGAAGAGAAGATCGGGTGGCATCATCATCCCAGACACAGCTAAGGAGAAGCCTCTTCAGGGCACAGTAGCTGCAGTTGGTAACGGCACTAAGGATGAGGAGATGGTACTCAAGGTTGGTGACAACGTGCTCTATGGCAAGTATGCAGGTCAGGAGATCGAGTACAAGGGCGAGAAGTTTATCGTAATGCGTCAGAGTGACGTGATTGCAATCTTGGACTAAAAAAGACCCACCCCTACCCCATCCCATAAAGGGAGGGGAATAGATACTAATAGTATCTATTGGATGAGTCATTAATAAATAAAAAACTAATAGAACTCCTACAACGACCCAAAGGAGAATAAACATACCACTCCCCTCCCTTTATGGGAGGGGTATGGGGGTGGGTCTTATTAAACTATGGCAAAAGATATCAAATTCAATATTGATGCTCGCGATCTCCTCAAGAGAGGTGTTGATCAGCTTGCAGATGCAGTAAAGGTTACACTTGGTCCTAAGGGCCGTAACGTAGTTATCGAGAAGAAGTTCGGTGCTCCACAGATCACTAAGGATGGCGTTACCGTTGCAAAGGAAATCGAGCTTGAGGACAAGTTCGAGAACACTGGTGCTCAGCTCGTTAAGAGCGTAGCAAGCAAGACTGGCGATGATGCAGGTGACGGTACAACAACCGCTACTATCCTCACACAGGCTATCGTAACAGAAGGCTTGAAGAACGTAACCGCTGGTGCTAATCCAATGGATCTGAAGCGCGGTATCGACAAGGCTGTTGCTGCCGTTGTTGACTATATCAAGGCTCACTCAGAGCAGGTAAACGACAACTACGACAAGATCGAGCAGGTTGCAACTGTTTCTGCTAACAACGATCCTGAGATCGGTAAGCTCCTTGCAGATGCTTTCCGTAAGGTTAGCAAGGATGGTGTTATCACTATCGAGGAGTCAAAGAGCCGTGACACCCACATCGGTGTTGTAGAGGGTATGCAGTTCGATCGTGGCTATCTCTCTGCTTACTTCGTAACTGACACAGAGAAGCTCGAGTGCGTAATGGAGAATCCATACATCCTTATCTACGACAAGAAGATCAGCAACCTCAAGGAGATTCTTCCTATTCTGCAGCCAGCAGCAGAGAGCGGTCGTCCAATCATGATTATTGCTGAGGACGTAGATTCTGAGGCTCTCACAACACTCGTAGTAAACCGTCTGCGTGGTGGTCTGAAGATCTGTGCTGTTAAAGCTCCAGGCTTCGGCGACCGTCGTAAGGCTATGCTTGAGGACATCGCAATCCTTACTGGTGGCGTTGTTATCTCTGAGGAGAAGGGCTTGAAGCTCGAGCAGGCTACACTTGAGATGTGCGGTTCTGCCGACAAGGTAACAGTTTCTAAGGACAACA
>CACYXI010000111.1 GCA_902778265.1 uncultured Bacteroidales bacterium
CTAACGGACTGCCCTATTAGGTATCGCTCCTTCAGAGCTCTTTCAACCACATGATAGTCAACAATATACAACTGAATAAATTCGTCGAACTCACGTTAAACTACAATAACAAACTTAAATTCTTCACTCTTCACTTTTCACTCTTCACTCCACCTATACAATCATACTTGCAGCTATATTATGCGACTTATTGACGTATGGGTCATCGGTTATTAACATAAGTGACTCGGAAGCCTGATTGATGGTAGAGAAACACTTCTTCCATGAATCTCTGGTATCGTAAGGCAGACCTGCGATACGTCTCTTATAGTCCATCATCGCAATAGTGATGGAATAGAGTTCGGCACTTGGAAGGTTGCGTTGCTGCTCTGCAGTCTTGATGGTAGTATCAATAGACTGTAGAATCTGTGTGGTGGAATTACCAGTCATAGAGACCTTCATGTGTGAATTCACTTCGTTGAACTCGTTGCGTAAACGGCACATAAGTTCACGATAACTGTGATACGTCTTGTCGTATCTGCTCATGTTCATAGGAATAATAGATGTTATGTGTCTGTAATCCCGCAGACACAGGTTTGACTTAAATAACAGGCAGGTCTTCTGACTTGTCCTCATTCAGGCATAGTCTTCTCAAGCTGGAAACGTGTAAGATTCGTTTTTCGCTCAATGACTTTTTCCTCGTCTAAGGTCTAAAGGCTAATGGCTAAAGTCTTTTGCCTTTCGTCCTTTGTCTTTATTGGTTGCCTTTATGTGTTAGTTGGCTTACAGCATCGGGTAATGTCTCAGATTCACACTGTGTTCCCGTCTTAGTCCTGAAGTTATCAGGAAACCTGTTATCTCCTTTTTGAATTTCTGAGCGCAAAAGTACTACAAATATTCGATATTAGCAAATATTTTTCCAATTTTTCTGCAACAAACTAAATATTTTCACCAATTTTGGGTATAGTTTGAAATGTTTGTTGTATTTTTGCAAGCAAAATTAAATGAAAAATTAAAAATTGTAAAATACAGATTAGTATATTAGTGAATAGTGAATAATGAATAGATAATAATACTTAATACTGGCTAACGCCCTTGTGGAAACCTCGTTCTGGTGGCTACCAGTATTAAGTATTATTCACTTTTCACTATTAACTATTCACTTCCAAGTGTCGCTCAGCTCGTAGAGATGCTTGCCAGAGCAAGAACTTGTATTTTTCATTTTTCACTTTTCATTTATCAATTTAAAAATCTTGTCAATGGTGAATTGTAAATGCGAATATATCAAGAGCGTGAACTTCGCTCTGACCAACAACGCGGTAGAGACTTGCCAGTCTATTACGTTGGAAAACGTAGGTGGTGACCTTCACGATGTATGCGTGGAGTGTAGCGGAGAATACTTTATCCTGACCAGATCCACGGTTATTCCGATTCTGGAGCATAAAAAGGAACTGCGCCTCTCCAATTTCTCCATAAAGCCCGACAATCAGAAGATGGCGATGCTCACCGAGAGCCTTAACACCACCTTCTGCATCAAGGTGTTTGCAAACTATGGAGATCAGGAGGGTAGGGAAGAAGTGTATTCCCAGGACTACGAAATCCGACTTCTTGCCTACGACCAATGGTTGGGCATTAGCATACTCCCACAGTCATTAAGTTCCTTCGTCACCCCTAACCACCCATCTATCTCAAATATCGTGGTAGAGGCTGCGAAGATACTGAAGCAGACGACGGGCGAATCATCATTCTGCAAATACCAGACGCACGATCCTAACGACGTGCTCCGACAGGTAGCTGCCATCTATGCCGCCCTTCATCAGCAAGGCATAGTATATCGTGCCTTGCCTGCAAGTTTCGAGATCGTAGGGCAGCGTATCACCATGCCCGATCAGGTGCTTGAAACGAAGCTCGCCAATTGTATAGAGCTATCCATACTATTCGCCACCATACTTGAAGCCGTTGGCATAAATACGGGTATCATACTCCAAAAAGAGCACGCTTTCCTTGCCGTTTGGCTCGTAGATGACTGCTATCAGCATAGCATCTGCGATGATGCGTCGTTTATAGAGAAGAAATGCTCAAATGGCATAGGGGAGATGATAGTTCTTGAGACAACGATGGTGACTCATGAGAATACCTCGTTCAACGATGCTATGCAACAGGCACTCGTAGAGCTTGCCGATATGTCAGTCTTCCAGATGATGGTGGATGTGAAGCGTTGCCGACTTGAAAACTATCGTCCGATGCCCCAGCGCATATTTTGCGATGGTAAGTGGCAGTTGAGTACCGATGGCGTATCGCACGACTCTTGCGATATAGAAGTTAAAGAATGCTCACGATACGACCTCTCGCAGATAGGCGTGGTAAGCGCCAAGGATCTCAGTCGTATGGATATATGGGAAAGGAAGCTCCTTGATTTCTCTCTCCGCAACAGTATGCTGAACCTCTACCTTCGTCAGAAGGCGATACAGCTCATATCATTCGATATTGACAAACTGGAAGATCAGCTTCAGGATGGAGGCGAGTTCTGCATCATGGAGAAGCCTGATGTTGACGTTAGCTTTGACGATAGCGAGCGACTGATACACTCCCGACTTTATCCAACGCTCCAAACGCTCGTCACCAACGACCTGAGTCATGGATTGCTGCATACCTACCATACCGAGGCAGAGACAAAGAACACGCTGAAGAATATCTATCGTGCTGCGCGTAATGCCATAGAGGAAACTGGCGCCAACTCCCTTTACCTCGCCATTGGTACGTTACGTTGGTATGAGACTGAGCTTAGTCAGACGCCACGCTATGCCCCTATCCTCATGCTGCCTGTTGAGATGGTGTATAAGAGGGGCAGTTTTTACATCCGCACTCGCGATGAGGACATAATGCTCAACGTTACCCTTACCGAACTCTTGCGCCAGAACTTCGCCATAGAGGTTCCTGTGCTCAAAGATCTGCCAAAGGATCAGCATGGTGTGGATGTGCGACTCATTTTCTCCATGCTTCGCGATGCCCTCAGTAGTCAGAAGCGTTGGGATGTGGAAGAAGAGTGCATACTTGGTGTGTTCTCGTTCAGTAAGTTCTTGATGTGGAACGATATACACAATCATCGTAAGGAACTGCTTGATAACGAGATTATAAATAGTCTTGTGAAGCAGCACCTTACTTTTACCCCAAATCCTATACCTCAAACCCTACGTGATCAGGATAAGCAGATGCGTCCTGACCAGCTCGCCCTGCCTGTTGCCGTTGACTCTTCGCAGATGGCAGCGGTCTTTGAGGCAGGACTCGGCCATTCCTTCATACTCTATGGCCCTCCAGGTACAGGTAAGTCGCAGACCATCACCAACCTCATAGCCAATGCCTTGTTTCAAGGTAAGCGCGTGCTCTTTGTTGCCGAGAAAATGGCAGCTCTTAGCGTGGTGCAGAGCCGTCTGGCAAAGATTGGTCTTGATCCGTTCTGCCTTGAGATGCACTCTAATAAGGTGACGAAGCGCCATATCCTCGATCAGTTTGCCAAGGCTCTTGGTGTTACGCATATCATCTCGCCAGAGGAATATGCCCAGACTGCCGAAAAACTATATGCCGAGCGTACCAAGCTCATAGAGTATATGGAGGCTCTGCATGAGAGCAAGGGTAATGACGGCTTCTCTCTCTATGATTGCATACTGCGCTATGAATCAAAAGACTGTGATATGTGGGACGAAAGTCAAAAGTCAAAAGACTATAGACCTTCGACTTTAGACTTTAGTCCTTCGACTTTCACCAAGGATACCCTCGCCGACTATGAGCGATTGCTTGGCGGCAGGTTAGAGTCGGTCGTAAGTCTTGTGGGGCAACCTTCACAGCACTCTCTCTTAGGCTTGGATATAGCCGAGGGCGATCTTGCCGACGAATCAGCTATGCGTACCTCGCTTCTTGATTCGAAGAAGGTGCTCGATGATGCGTTCAACAATCTCACGACGCTCTCCACCGCCAAGGAACTTCGTGAGCAGTTACTTCGCGACAACACCCCTGAGATACTCACTCAGGATGCCGAAACTCTGCGCCATGAGTGGCTGCAGATACGTGCAAAATGGTTCTTGCCACGTTTCTTCGGTAAGCGTTCGTTCCTTGGCAAGATGCGCCAGTTCTCGCCTTATATCGTGGAAGAAGATGTGGAGAAGGTGCTCGACCGCCTTTCTACCTACACCAAGCAGCACACTCAGATATGCGATGCTCAGAAGGTGATAGAAAGATACTTCGGTAAGCCATGCGATACCGACACCATGCCTTCTGGCGATGTTCTGCGCAATATGATTGCCCAGCTCAGCAAATGGAGCGACAACCTCAGCGGCTCGCGCGACTGGTATCAATGGAGCGCATACCGCAAGGAACTCATCGCTATGGGACTCTCTCCACTCGTTGATATCCTTGAGCACCAGACGTTTGATGCCCACAAGGTTTCTGACATGACGCTAAAGACCATCTTCAAGTCGCTTGCAGCCAAGAAGATTGCCGAGTCGCCAATCCTCCGTACTTTTGAGGGTATGATATTCGATGAGACGGTAACACATTACAAGAAACTCACATCCGAGTTCCAGATGCTATCCCAGAAGGAACTCTACGCAAGGCTTGCCGCTCGCGTGCCACGTGTAACCGATAGTGTTGATAGCAGTAGTGAGATAGGCTTGCTCAACCGCAATATAAGTAATGGCGGTCGTGGACTCTCGTTGCGCGATCTCATGGATCAGATACCAACGCTCATGCCGCGCCTATGCCCATGTATGCTGATGAGCCCGATGTCCGTTGCGCAGTATCTCTCTCTTACGCAGGAGAAGTTCGACCTCGTAATCTTCGACGAGGCTTCTCAGATGCCGACACCAGAAGCCGTTGGAGCCATAGCACGCGGTAAGGCTCTTATCGTTGTTGGCGACCCGAAGCAGATGCCTCCAACCAGTTTCTTCACCTCTACCAATGTGGATGAGGATGAGGCCGAGATTGACGATATGGAGAGCATCCTTGAAGACTGCCGCACGCTCCAGATACCATCCATGCAGCTCAACTGGCACTATCGTTCGCAGCATGAGTCGCTTATCGCGTTCTCCAACAACGAGTATTACGATGGTACGCTTATCACCTTCCCGTCTGTTGACGACAAGCAGACCAAGGTGAAGTACGTACCAGTTGATGGCGTATATGATAAGGGCGGAAAGCGTTCGAACAAGGCAGAGGCTGAAGCTATCGTGGATGAGGTGGTGCGCCGACTTAGCCAACACCCAACACCTAACACCCAACACCCAAGCATCGGCGTGATTGCCTTCAGCGTGGTTCAGCAGAACCTCATCGAGGATATACTGCAAGAGCGTCTTGAGGCCGATAAGGCATTACGTGAGGCTGCCGACGAGATGTATGAGCCTATCTTCGTAAAGAACCTTGAGAACGTGCAGGGTGATGAGCGTGATGTGATTCTCTTCTCTATCGGCTATGGTCCTGATAAGACGGGTAAGGTGTCTATGAACTTCGGACCGCTTAACAATAAGGGGGGTGAGCGTCGCTTGAATGTGGCGGTTAGCCGTGCCCGACAGGAGATGATGGTATTCTCTACTCTCCGCTCATCGCAAATCGACCTACGACGCACTAATGCTCGTGGTGTGGAGGGATTAAAGCACTTCCTTGAATATGCCGAGCAGCAGATTCTCGTACAGACAGAGAATAGTGTTCACTCAAGTGCCGACTCGCTCATTGCCAAGCAGATTGCTGATGCCATTGCTGAGAAAGGTTATGTTACGACCGCTAACGTGGGCAGATCGCAGTTCAAGGTGGATGTTGCGGTCAGCACCAAGGATCAGCCCGACGTATATCAGCTTGGCATATTGCTCGATGGTGAGGGCTATCACAACACCCAGACCACGCGCGACCGTGAGATTGTGCAGACATCTGTCCTTGGCAATCTCCGTTGGCAGGTAATGAGGGTATGGAGCGTTGATTGGTTCAACAACCCTGATCGCGTTATCAGTCGTATCATAGAGCGTATGGAGAATGCGCCAAAGGCTGTTGAGAATGAAATAAAAGCCCCTGCCGTCTTCGATATTTCTAATGAGAAGGTGGAGGAGCAGACGAGTAATGCCGTAGAATATAAGGAGTTTAGCATGACACCATCAAAGGCAAAAACCGCATCCGACCAAAAGCTTGCTACCGCCATTCTTGAGGTAGAGCAACCAATGTCGTTGATGCAGCTATGTCGTAGAATATCTAATCTGCGTGAGATTCCGCGCGTAACGCCAACTCTTCAGACTGACATTATGAATATAGCCCGACAGTCGATGTATGTAGTACCTGACCGCAAGGGCTTTACCGTATGGCTTACGGAGGAGGCAAGCCAGAACTATACCACCTACCGTCAGGCAAGCGGTCGTGATGTTATGGATATTCCAATGGCAGAGATCAAGAACGTGGTGCTTGAGGCTGTCACGGAGCAGTTCTCTATCAATAGCGACACTCTCTCACTCATAGCAGCCAAGAAGCTCGGTTTCGCCCGTCGTGGCACCAACGTAGATGAGGCTCTCACCATTGCCACCCAGCAACTATGTGCCGAGGGTAAGATAGAGATTGTTGATGGGAATTTGAGGTGCAAGGAATGATAATGAAGAGTGAAAAGTGAAGAGTGAAGAATTTAAGTTAGTATTTTAGTGAATAGTGAATAACGAATAGATAATAATACTTAATACAGGCTAACGTCTTTATGCGAACCTCGTTCTGGTGGCTACCAGTATTAAATATTATTCACTTTTCACTATTAACTATTCACTTACAAGTGTCGCTCAGCTCGTAGAGATGCTTGCCAGAGCAAGAACTTAAATTCTTCACTCTTCACTTTTCACTCTTCATTCCACTTACTTTCCATCAATCTGATAGCTCTTGCCATCAGCAATGATGTTAATCTGACCGTTTGCCAGAATCTTCTTGACAGAACTCTTGGCCACCAGACTATTGACGTTGCTGATGCAGGTAGCAGTCTCGGCATAGTCGTAGCGTTCTATTGTGTCGAGCATCCATTGGTCGTCAGCCCATACGTATGACTCTACGCTCGTGTTTCTGCCCTGCTCGTCGTAAGTGTATTCCATCTTGTAGTTGTTCTCGCTTCTGCCCTGACCGTCGAGTAGGTAGGTGATCTCCGACTTCAGGTTACCATTCTCGTCATACTCATAGCTCGTTCTCGGGCCATACGATGATTTATCTTCGTTGCCCTCCTGAATGTTCCACGTTTGGCGAAGCTGCTCCTTTCCATCCTCGTTATAGCCGAGTATTGACTTAGCCATAAGCACGAAGTCGCCATTCTTGTAGATATAACTTACGGTAAAGTCACCATTCTTCGAGATACCATGCACATCCTTGAACTTCATTTCCCATTTGTCACCCGTCCAGCCATAGCTATATTTTGTATAGCCTGACTCGCTATATTCCAGTTCTGTCTTGGTATAAGGCATCCACGTGCCGTTAGTCCATTGGTAGGTACATTCGCCAGCCAGAGAGCCGTCATCGTTATACGATAGCAGGTTCTTGCTCTGAACGTTCCATTTGCCATTCTCCAGTTTGTGTGCAACCACGCTCAGCATCTTGCCATCAGCATTATAAGTATAGTAGCGTTTCATAGTACCCACAAGTTCATCGCTTGAGAAGTCGGTCTCCTCAATCTGATTCCCTTTAGCATCATACTTGAACTGGTATGAGTCGGTCCAGTTGCCCTCGCTGTCATATATGGTTAGGTTGACAGGCTGCGAAGTCTTCTGGGCAGTGGCGGTATTTGCCATTGCCAACAGGAATGTTATAAGTGTCCAAATCTTTTTCATGTCGGTTAAGTTTAAGTTGTTTAGGCAGTTTAAATGAAAAAATGAAAAGTGAAAAATGAAAAATACAAATTACATTTTCTTGCGGAATCGTCTTAGGCAAAAACACTAATCTGTATTTTATTATTTTTCATTATTCATTTTTCATTTAGTATTACTCATTGTTCGCAAAATTAAACATTTTTTTTCATATAAGCAAGAAAAATCTAAAAAAAAGTAAAATACACATAATTTTAGATGGTTGTCCGTCAAAATATGCTCTCTCGCAAACGTTTGTATGATTTAAAGTGGGACTAATAAATGCAAAGACGCAGAGCAGATTCATTTTTCACTTTTCATTTTTCATTTACTTCAGGTTCGCTTCTCCTTCGCTACTAATCCGCTTCAAAACCGCTTCTGCTCCCTTTCATGGAATGGGACTTGCACCGACTTTGCAACGGATTTACAACGGCTTTACAACGAAGGTGAAATAGAGAAGTCACGGTCTTCTTGTTTTGTTGCTCACTTTTACATTTAGAAAAACAGAATTTTTACACTACTCGTCAACTCGTCACCCATAGCGCTGTAAAGATTTATGTCTTAGCGATTTACAGCGGTGATTCATTTCGTCTCACTCGTCACCCACTCATCACCCTCAAGTGGTATATCAATCTGATATAGAATAAGTTGCAAGTTTAATTCACTCATCACCCTAAAATGGGTGACGAGTGAGATGAGGGCAAAATGTACGTGTAATCATCATATACTCAATAAGATACAAAGATATTGGTGATGAGTCGGGTGACGAGTGGGGTAGGTCGAATCAACGCTGTAAGCCGCAATGTCACAACGACTTACAGCGTTACGGGTGATGAGTGACGAGTTTTTTCAAAACTCTTTTTCTAAACTGCAAATTGCAATCTCCACATTGCATTTTCGAGTTTCTTGAGATTAGTGTCTGTTATTTCTTCATTCAATTGGTGTTCTATTTTCTATGCAGAAGTGATGATATGGAAATTTTTTTTCTATTATTCTTGGTGGTATTGGAATTTTTGTTTACTTTTGTCCTCATAATGTACAACATTCGAACATACGATACTGAGCAAAGTGAACAGAAAACATTTCATCTTCAATATGCAGACTCTAGCGACTATCTTCTTGGTGGAAGCCTTGTTATGAAGAACGGACGCATAGACAAGTATCAGTTTGATGAGGGCTATTGTCAGGCGAAACGATACAATAACACTATGGATGATTTCACTTTCTGCTACTATGATAAGGATCACCTCGGAGATATCCGTCAGGTGACGAAGGCTGATGGTAGCAAGAAGGGTACTATCATCCAAAAAATGAACTATTATCCATTTGGTGCTGAGTTCTGCGATGCCTCGGCTGACAGCCTTGTTCAGCCATACAAGTACAACGGCAAGGAGCTTGACCTGATGCATGGACTTAAAATATTAAAATGGATATGGATAAGGTAGTTTATATCATAGCATTCTTCACAATGTTCTTGCTTGGAAGTTGTAATTCTAGCAAGAATAGCAGTTTGGATTTCATGACCGTTTTTAGTGTTTATAAATGGACAGGAAGTGACAAAAGTGCTCTTTATGAAGAAAGATATGCTAAAATAATGGATTTCCTTGATAATTATGATTCGGATGAAACATATAGCGGCATTTATTCCGTGCCACCTTCAAATCATGATATGGAGTCTGGACTATATAGATATGTAGCTAAGTGCTCTGGAGTAAAATTTGAACATTTAGCTTTTAAGCCTTTGTCTGACAAACATTGTGGTATAGCCTATTATGGACAAATTGAAGATTCTACAGATACTGATGCTCCAGTATATGATGGCATGATGATTTACTTTCAAGATACTTTGTCTGCAAAGTCTTTTGTCGATGATGCTATTAAATATGGATTTAAGCGCATTAACGTCAATGAATGGGCTTCATATTATAAGGAAAATCCATCTGAAGATCCACAGAGGGATTCTGTCACACTTGCTTCAATGCAATATAGTGCTTATTATTATGCCCCAGAATCTGTAGCATCTTATAGCGTAACTGTATTATCGCATGAAGATAAAAATGTAGTTTCTCTTACTTGGTGTCCTTAGTAGTTAGGGGAATCTTGTATGTGAACTAGTAAGAGCTTCCCAAAAACAAGCATAATAAATCCCACACAGCCTCGCGAACCTTTGGCGGTGTGGGATTTTTCTTTTCTGCTTTACAAAGCGTAGAGACCAAGAGAAAGCGAATATTCTATGCTTTTAGGGCATGAGCTAACAATAACCTTTGCTTACGCCATTTCCTTATCAAGAAAACTCAAATTCTCCTAACCAAACTCGATGAAGCTCTTATCCTTTATAAGAGAAAAAGCGGAGGTCCATCGACTTTGGTTAGGAGGATCATAGGAGGAACAAGGGAAGAAGAAACAAGGCACTTCTCGGGCAAAATGAAAAAAATGTAGTTTTCTTTGGAGAAGAAAGAAAAAGTTTGTAACTTTGCACTCGAAGGAGCAAAGACCGTGCGCCAGCCTTTAAGGGCTGACACGCACTTCCTTCTTCGTGCGAGGATGCTTCGCATATTGTACTCAAATTAACAAACTCAAAAAAAACGTTTTGACATGACACACTTTATGGGATTTAGTATGCCTGCTGATGGTAGGACTGTAAAGCAGGCAAAACGTATTCACACAGGAAAGGAACACGAGAATGTTAGAGTTACCCTTACAAGACCAATGCGAAGTGATATACGTACCGTGCCTGCTGGCAAACCTGTCAACTGGCGAGCAATGTATAGTTGATGCCGTTTGGGACACAGGATCACAGCGTACTGTCATCAGCGAAGAAGCATTCAAAGCCATTGGACTTAACCGTGGCCCTGCAATACAGGTTCAAGGTAGTGCGGGACTTACCGAGGGGTGGACGACAGAATGCAAGGTCTTAACACCTACGACTATGGTGCAAGACAACATGACCCTATCCTCGCAAGATGGGATAGGATGGATCCGCTTTGCGAGAAGTACTATAATGTTAGTCCATATGTGTATTGCATGAATAATCCTGTAATGTTTATTGATCCTGATGGACAGAAACCAACTAAAAAAGAAGCAGCAATGATTGCAGATGATGTTTACAATGCCACATCAGGAACTCTTTCTGGAGGATGGAGAAGAGTTGCAACAAAATCGGGAGCTATTCTCAATGATGTAAATTCTGGTCTAAAATCGGCTGTTTATGGCAGATGGGATGCAAAACAGAAGAAATACACAGAGTTTGTATATGCTACTGCAGGAACTGACTTTACCAGTATGGAGGACTGGAGTAACAACATTGACCAGTTGTCTGGTGAATCCAAACAATATGAACAAAGTATTAATAATGCAAAATTATTAAATGGATATTTTAAAAATTCCGAATTGACATTTGTCGGACATTCATTAGGTGGTGGTCTTGCAAGTGCAAACTCTCTTGCTACAGGAAGAGATGCAATAACATTTAATGCTGCTGGTCTATCAGATGAAACAAAAACAAAACATAATCTCACTAACACTAGAGGGCGAATTGATGCTTATGTTGTAAAAGGTGAAGCTTTAAGTAATGCACAAGGACAGATAGGCTTAAAAGCAGAGGGTAATATTCAGACTATTAAGGTTCCTATATATATTGAAGTAACAGCGAAAGCAACAACATCCACGGATATTGCCTTGTCTCTTTGGAAGCATACTATGGGATGCGTAAAATACATTTTCAAATAATTAGTCATGATGAAATATTTGCAAATAATACTCATTGCATTGGCTTGCTTTTCGTGTAAGAAAAGTAATGACCCATACCCATATACATTTCATTCTATAAAAAATTATGATGATACAGAGGTCGAGGTATTGGCTAAATACGTCAAAAAAAATGACACAATATCAATCGTTGAATTTCTGAAAGACAATCCGAATGTGTCAATAGACACAAAGGATAGATATTTTGGCCATTCTTTATTGATGTTTGCAATATTCAATGGTAAGTATGAAGCCTTTCATTGTCTTTTGAATCATGGAGCAGACCCCAATCTGATAAGTGATTACAGAAAACAAACGCCTCTGTATTTTGCAGCTACATATTGTGGCCCGAAATATGAGCGAGATGCAAGATATTGCAAAGAATTACTGGAAAAAGGAGCGAATCCAAATTATTGTTACGTAATTCATGAGGCTGTTGCAAGGGATTTGGGATATGTTAAACTATTGATTGAATATGGAGCAGACTTCAATACAAAATACTATGGACGAAGTCCTGCTGATGATGCGATTCTTTTTACGAAACCTGAAATTGCAGAGTTTTTAATAATTGGGAATAAAGCAAAACTTTATAATAGCCCATTTTGGAAGAGTTGGGAGGGGTATGAAGATCCAAAATTCGCTTCATCCCTTGCCTCATCTCGAAAGAGGATTATTAATTACCTAAAAGAACATCCCGAACAATTGATGTACAACAAAGCAACGAAAAACAATAAGGATTCTATTCAATAGTTCCTCTTTTAGCAGCTCACCCACACCTTCATCTTTCTTATCAAGTGTGGGATTTTATACCCTCTAACTTCCCCTTCTCTCAGCCTTTAGACACTTTGTCTTTAGTGCTGAGAGAAGGGGATTTTTCTATGCTTTAGGTCCGTTCTTCCTTCTATTCTCCTCCCTTGTGCCTCCTAACCAAACTCGGTGAATCTCTTATTCCGAATGGTATTATCACCGACTTTGCACCGACTTTGGTTAGGAGGATCATAGGAGGAACAAGGGAAGAAGATGCGAGGCATTTCTCGGGCAAAATGAAAAAATTGTCGTTTCCTTTGGAGAAGAAAGAAAAAAATATTATCTTTGCAATTGAAAATCTTTAGTTTAGTGATTAGAGTTTAGTGTTTAGAGTTTTACTCAGAAAAACATTTGAAACTATGGCAAAATATCTTGACCCGAAAGCGGATTTGACCTTCAAGAAGGTGTTTGGTGAGCATAAGGAATTGCTCATCAGTTTCCTTAATGCCCTGTTGCCTCTGCCTGATGACAAGGAGATTGTAACATTGGAGTATCTCTCTTCGGAGATGGTGCCTGTGAATCCCGACAAGAAAGACACCATAGTGGATGTGCGCTGCAAGGACAGGGACGGCAGACAGTTTATCGTGGAGATGCAGATGTACTGGACCAATGCCTTCAAGCAGAGGGCATTGCTGAACACCTGTAAGGCTTTCTCATTGCCGGCAGACCGCGGAGAGAAGTATTCTGAGCTGAAACCTGTCTATACACTAAGTCTCGTTAATGATATTGCCTTCCCTGAGCTTCCTGATGATTTCTATCATTGCTATATGATGACACATAGCAAGTATAAGGAATACACC
>CACYXI010000112.1 GCA_902778265.1 uncultured Bacteroidales bacterium
AAACTTATATGTCCTTAAATGGGGCAAATTGGAGTCGCAATAACGAATCTGCCCACTGTGATATTTCTCAAAAAGCCGTTCTCGGACGGCCTGGGGGGGGGGGGGGGCTCCGCCCCCCCTTGCTCTTTACTATGCAAAACCTGATACCTGAATCAAGTATGTGGTTTGCGAGTCTGTGTTTCACGGAGTCGATAATAGAGCTGCCGTCGCGATTCGCGACCCCAGCTATAGTTTGAAGTACTTCTTCACCTCCTCTACAAGTCCAGTCATCGAGTCTGTTCTGCCCAGCATCTTGCCGTCAGGATCTATGAATACGAAGCATGGGCCTGATACCCCACCATATCTCTCCATAACCAATCGGCTTCCCTGATGATCATTCCACTCATGCCAAGGGTCACGTCCCCATTTCTTTGGATCCTTGCATTCCTGTTGCCAAAAGAAATAGTCGTCACAGTTCACTAATAGCATATCCACCTTGTCAGAGTAGTTGTTGTAAATCTCATTGAGCTCTTTGATAGGTCGATGCTCCACACAGCCCTTGCATGTTCTCGAATTTATCTCCATGAGCAGATACTTGCCATTACCGCAGAATTCCTTCAGATGATGCTCCTTGCCATCGTGGTCAAAGAGTTTGAAGTCGGTTATCATCTCACCAGCATGTAGTGGCAGATATTCAGGATATATGAGTTTCTTGACATGTACGGCAAATTGATCCTCGGCATAATCAATCGGGATTCTTGAGTACAGCTTGCGGAGCTTGTCGTATAGCATTTGATTTTCTGAATGAATCGGATAAGTCGCAACATTAAGGAGTCTTCGTATATAGACCGAATTTACCTCCCTGTCTTTCATAAAATCATACATCCTGGCAATATAGACAGAATCCAAGATTCCAGAAATACGGTTGTACTCAGCCCCTTTTGGTAGCTGATCCACAACGTTGACTAGGCTATCATATCCATTCCATATCTTTTTGGCGTAACCCTTGTAGGCATTATCCTCTTTTGTCAATGGGTGGTTGTTATTCACTCTCCAATTGTGAATGCGCATACTACGAGTCATCTTGCCTGTTATGGTGGAAGTTGTGCCTGGATATGCGTACACATTCAAGCCTCTTTTGCCATTTATGACACTAATATAATATTGCTCATTTTCTTTTTGGGGATATCTCATCAAGCGGAATTTGCCTCCAATGATAGTGTCTTGCCCACCAACGGCTAAGTTACAACCGGAATAGCTATCGGATAATCCATTACGAACTGATAGATAGACTATTGTACTGTCGGCAACTCCAGTAACATTTCCTTCAAATACGACTGGCTTAAACGCTTGGTTTTCAGCGACCTTAGATTCCTGTGCATGGCTACTTCCTGTAAGGAGCGCAAGCAACGATGTAATGATAATTTTCATCATAGATAAGTGATATACAAGTTTAGGTTAATCCTATATTTTATTCTTTTCTGGTGCAAAAATACACAAAAAATCCGAAATGCCAAAGTAAAATGCACATTTTTATTCATCATACGGAGAAAAAAAGAGAGATTTAGAAAAAAAAGTACCCCCTCTCCCTATTTCAAATAACTGATATTATGTTATGTTTGTGCTCAAACAAACAAAAAGAAAGGCGGTGTGGGGGTGAAGTCATAACGTCGTGAAGAACCAAAAAAGAATATGAAAAGCTTGAAAAAACTGAAATTTCTTTCAATTTGTGTGTCCTTTGGTCGTAAAAACAGGTAAAAAAAGCGTTTTATTATCAAACATTAAAATATCATATTTCAAGATATGTTATTATCACCCCCCAACAGAAGGCTCAGAATGGGGAAACTATCATAATATCAGATATTTTATAGGGGGAGTATATGATAGTATCTTTCTTCAAAAATATCTTCTAAATATAAATATATATTATTATATATATTTATATTTAGAGGAAAAATTCGCATACTGGTATAGTGTCTCTTAAAAATATCTGATATTATGATAGTTTTGTCCTTTTTAAAAATGCCTTCCGAAAATTTCACTCTGTATATCAATGAGTTACAAATGCGAAATGCAGTTTTTTAGAAACTATCATATTATTTTTCGTGTTACTTTGCTGCTTTCGAGAAAATAGTTGTAACTTTGCACTCGGAAAATAAATGAAAAATGAAAAGTGAAAAATTAAAAATACAAATTACGCCTTCCAATCAAAGGCCACGAGCGGAAATACTAATCTGTATTTTTCATTTTTTATTGTTCACTTTTCATTTAAGCAAGTCCGTTCCAAATCCGTTGCAAATCCGTTGTAAATCCCATTCCTGTATCGGAGTTAGAGGACGAGGAAAACAGCCCAAGAGAGGGCATCGGGGAATGGAACTACGAGAACTTCTCCATGACAGGCTTTAGGAATGGCGTGATTGTCCTGTCGAAGGTTCTGCCGTAGCGGTTGATGAATATTTTTGAGACACCGATGTAGAGACGCTTCTTGGCACGGGAGAGGGCTACATAGAGCTTGCGGGCATCCTCCTCTTTCTGGTTGATGGTGGTGGCATTGAAGTTGGGGTAGCGACCGTCAACAGCATCGAAGACGATGACGTTATCAAACTCCAGTCCCTTGGCCTTGTGCACCGTAGAGACATAGATACGCTCCTTGATCCTGCTTGCGCTGCATAGGTCAGCCTCGCGCAGAGTGTTGATTTCCGCCCCATAGTGCTGGAGTTGCAGGATAAGTTCTGGGTATTTCTCGCTGTCGATAAGGTCGTTGTCGATGTACGAGCAGATGTAGTCGAGCTTCTCAACTGGGTTGATGAGTTTGTCGCTGACAAGGGCATCGTGAATGTAGCGCAGCTCAGATGTAAAGACGGTTTCCACGCTCTTTTCCGTCAGCATCTTGTAGAGCAGATCATGCGTATGATGATAGAGTGGGGCATAGTTCTTCTGAAGCTTGGCACCGACATTTATCACCGCCTCACGCGCAAGGAGCGCATTCTGATGCGGAATGAGAGCCTTAGCTTTCTTGTAGCAGTAATCCACGAGGCTCTTTGTTGCAAACACATCATCGTCGGCAAGGTGCGAGTTCTGACCCTCAAGATGTAGCGTTTCGAGTAGGTGCTTGAGCTTGTGAACGCGCAGGTCTGGCTCAAGAAGACGGATGAGGCGGAGAGAGTCGAAGCAAGGGGCCTCTCCCCCCGCCCTCCCCCATAGGGAGGGAGCCGATTCGAGAATGGCCTTACTATATCTTTGGATATTTGAATGTAATATGTTTATATCAAAATCGGCATTGTGAGCAAGGAGGACGGCATCCTTGGCAAAGTCGGCAAAGCGTGTCAGCGCCTCTTCGTGAGAGAGAATTTCGGCGGTTTTACGTTCCTCAATGATAGGGTTCACGATGTCGCCGAGCATGACAGGAATCTCGCGCTCAGTCTCTATATGCACCATGAATTGCCCAAGGACTTTCTCACCATGAATGCGCATGGCGGCAATCTGAATGATGTCGTCGCGGAAGGTGTCAAGACCAGTTGTTTCGGTATCAAAAATAACTATGTCCTTTGTCTCGTAGGCATCAACAAACTGCTGGGTGAGAGGCGGTGTGCCTACGGTCATAAGCTCTGAAGGTGATATGCCTGTGGCTATGAGCTGATGCACGATGTCCCTTGCCTCGTAAGCCGTATGGATACATTTCGCCCCTTGCATGATGCGCGACCAAGCGATGAGATTCGTGTCGGACATTATGGCTGAGAAATGCGCGAGGAGTAGTTTCATGTCTGGCGTAGAGAAGAGGTCGGTGCCCGAAATTTTGAAATGGGGTAGGGATAACAAGTTCAGTTGATGACTTATATCCTCTGCGTCAGCATTAGAGAGCGTGACGATAGCTGTAGTCTCTTCTGGGTTCGTATTGAGCCATTCGCCAGCCTGTTGAGCCACCTTTAGAATCTCATCATCCACGGTATTGGCATAGATGAAACGTGTGGCACTTTCTGCCTTATCGTCATTGGTCGGCTGTGGTAGAATGGCGGGATCAATGCCCAGAACCTTTTCCGCGTACCTATTATATATATCGAGCAGATAGCGAGGCGAGCGGTGGTTTTGCGCAAGATGATGAATGCCTTTGATAGCCTTTTCGCTATCAGAAACAGGCGTGCAGCGTTCGCGGAGCATATCGAGAGTGGATAGCTTTGCACCCATGAAGGAGAATATAGCCTGTTGCTCGTCGCCAAGATACAGAATGCACTCGCCTTTGCTTACGAGGTCGATTATCGCCATTTGTAGCGGATTCAAATCTTGCACCTCATCCACCTGAATCCAAGGGCGCTGAACGGCTTCAAGGAATGCTTGCTTCTCTGGCTCGTTGCTTGTCTTTGCCTCGCTAATGGCATCGTAGGCACGGAGCAGTACCTCGTTGAAATCCATAAGGTTATGATTTCGCTTATACACCTCATACTGATGCGCAAGTGACAGTTTTGTAAGCATATTCCTCACTTGCTGACGATATGCCGCATAGTTGGCGTAGGTAGCCGTCTGCATATCATTTATGTCCGCCAGATAGAAGTCGGTATGCTCGTACATATCCGTCATCGTCGCTGCCGTGAACTCCTTCCTATATGCCGTGCACACCATTCGCATAGCGTTGATATCGTCCCTTGTGAGGCATTCAGGATGCAGTCGTATGCCCTTCGGATGCTGTCGCCTTATCTGGTGCATCATCTGCGAGAAATGGATGCAATCGAAGAGGTCGTGCGTCTTCTTGAAATCGGCTATCACCAGTTCCTCGTCTTGATTTGATAGTCGTGAGAGTATGCTCAGGGCATCGTCATCGTCGATGATACTGGTGTTTGATGGCACGAGTTCATGCTCCATAAGCATCCTTATGCAGTAGCGATGAATGTTGCCAACGAACAGGTCTTTGATGTCGGAATCGTTGATAGTCTGCGAGATACGTTCTGCCATGCCTCTTGCAGCACGGTTGGTGAACGTGAGGCAGAGCATATCGCCGTAAGGCACGCCATGCTCGCTATGAGCCACGCGGATTCTTTCGGAGAGAATCTGAGTCTTTCCGCATCCTGGAGGCGCGAGCACGAGATGATGACCTTTGTATATGTTGATTATTTCCTGTTGGCTATAGTCGGGTGTGAACATGATTTTGTGGGTTAGAGGTTAGGGGTTAGAGGTTAGAGTTTGGGTAGAGGACGTGTTTCGTAATTTGCATTCTCTAAACACTAACCTCTAAACACTAACCTTAAATTAAGCGCAAAGTTAGAAAAATATTTCGTAAAACCCTTTGTTTTTGTGGAAAAATGAGTATCTTTGCAGAAAATTGGTGATAGGTGTTGGGTGTTAGGTGTTAGCGATAAGCAAATACAAACCACCAACACCCATCACCTATCACCTAAAAGCTATTAACTTATATGATACTTAGAGAACCATATTTAGCCGATTCGCAACGCTATCAGAATCAGGACAAGATGTATCGTCGTTGTGGGCGTTCGGGCGTGATGTTGCCAAAGGTGAGCCTCGGTTTCTGGCATAACTTCGGCGATGCCGATGCATATCAGCGTAGTCGTGCCATAACGCATTATGCCTTTGATCATGGCGTGACGCATTTCGACCTTGCCAATAACTACGGACCTCCATACGGTGCGGCAGAAGAGACTCTCGGCCGACTGATGGATGAGGATTTCCGTCCTTATCGTGACGAATTGTTCATTGCTACGAAGGCTGGATATGATATGTGGCCCGGACCTTATGGCGACTGGGGGTCAAGGAAGTATTTGTTTGCGAGTCTGGAGCAGAGCTTGAAGCGTATGAAACTGGATTATGTTGACCTTTTCTATAGTCATCGCTATGATCCTGTCACGCCTCTTGAAGAGACTCTTCAGGCACTTGTGGACATCGTGAAGCAGGGGAAGGCTCTCTATGTGGGCATATCCCGTTGGCCGCTTGAGGCTCTGAAAACGGCGAAGGAATATCTCGCTGTTCGTGATGTGCCGTTGCTTATCTATCAGGATAAACTGAACCTTATAGAGCATAGTCCGCTGGATAATGGTGTGCTTGACTATTGTGCGGAAAACGGCATAGGATTTATATCATTCTCGCCACTTGCACAGGGACTTCTCACCGATCGCTATCTTAATGGTATTCCAGACGATTCACGAATGACGCATAGCCAGTTCCTTCGTCCTGAGAACCTTACTCCAGAGCTTCTTGCCAAGCTCCGCACCATGTCGGCTGAGGCTCAGAAGAACGGTCAGACACTATCAGATTCTGCCTTGCAATGGATTCTCAATCAGCGTGGCGTTACCTCCGTCCTCGTTGGCGTTAGCAAGGTAGAGCAGATGGAGAAGAATATTAGGGCTGTTTTAGAAGCCTAAGCGGCCCCTCACCCGCCCTTCGGGCGCCCTCTCCCCAAAGGGCGAGGGGGAAGTTAGTATTAATCCTTCAAAATTCCCCTCATAAGCGATAACAGGGGGAAGTCTGTATAAAACCTTCAAAATTATCCCTCATAAACGGTAAAAGGTAACTTTTTCCTCGCCCCTTGGGGAGAGGATGCCCGCAGGGCAGGTGAGGGACCTATTATGAATTTACCACCTTACGACAAAATGAAAATACGGCAGGAGAATGGCAAGACGCTGGTGCTTGACATTCTCCGCCGTCGGTATGTGCGCCTCACTCCCGAGGAGATGGTGCGTCAATGCTTCATCAATTACCTTATAGAATATAAGGGCTATCCCGCTGCGTTGATGGGAAACGAGGTGCAACTATCCGTAGGCGAAAAGAAACTACGCTGTGACTCAGTACTTTACGATAGGGGTATGCAACCTCGTATGATTATTGAGTACAAAGCTCCTGACATTGAGATTACGGAAAAGGTGCTTCATCAGATTCTTTCCTATAACACCCAGCTCAACGTGAAATATCTTATTATGAGCAATGGCACTCAGCACGTCTGCCTGAGATATAATGACGATTCGGGCAGGTGGGAGTTCATGCCAGAGATTCCGAATTACACGGATTTATAAAGACTGAGATTAAATCGAGAAACGGTATATTTTATTTTCCTATCTAATATAAAACATTGATTCCTACTATGAGAAAATTCCTCATTATGACCTTATTCATGCTTATTGGTATGAGTCTAAATGCAAAAAATGTCAGCATCAAAGATATTATTGGTAACTGGATATTTGTGCCAAATGAAGGTACGGTAATGGCTGGCGATATTATAATGAAGATTTCAGATGTTTCTGTATCGCAAAAGTTGAGTAACGATAAGAGTGGTGCTAAAATGACCTTATTTGAGGGCAGTTATTATCTCTCTGATACTCCTGCTACGTCTTGGAATAATGATATTTTGGGTAAATCGCAGTCTGGTTCATATATGGTGATGAATATCAATGGCAATATGTCGCAGAATGAGATTTCATTCGATAGCGAGGGACTGCTTGTTCTTGTGCCTTACGATTCAAAGAATGGTCTCACGATGAGATTCCGTAAGATGGATAATTATGAGGAAAGTACGTCAAAGACAGATGAGGCTATGAATCTTCTGAATGATATTATGTCACTTGTCAGCAGAGAGAAAGAATCTCCTATGCTGATGATAAATAGTCCATCAAGCCTCCTGTATCAGATGGATGATTTTATCTCAAATCATGATACCAAGGAAATGACAACGCTCAGGGTTGGAGGTCCTATCAATGGTATAGATCTGATGCTTCTTAAACTTTCTGACGGCTATGATCAGCATTTTCCTAAGCTCAACACGCTGGATTTGTCTATGGCATGGTTCGTTACTGATACTATTGCCTATACGGATCATGAGTTTAGTAATTGTAATCATGACTATTTTAGTAAGGTACATGGAATGCACATGGTGAAGAACCTTAAAACAGATAATATTGGTGTAGTTTATCATTTGGATGCAGATTCTTCGGTCAATGTATGCTATGACAAATACGGATGGTTGGTAGAAGAGAAGAGGGATTCCGTTTACCATCATTTCTGCACAACCTTCGACGACTGCGTAAGCGAACGCGCTTTTTTCAGAGTTCCTTGGCTTGAAAAAATCATACTTCCTTTCAACACTCGTGAGATTCATTGGCAGGCTTTTGGATGCTGTCCGAAACTCAGGGAAATCACTATTCCGGCAAGTGTGAAGAATATTTGCGACTATGCTTTCATAGAGGATTCTGCTCTTGCAGTAGTCAAGGTAGAAGAAGGCTCAGAGATCCTCCAACGACTAAGAGATGATCTCAATAGTGGGAATAATTCAAGGATTTTCTATAAGAGTAACCCTAATCTGAGGATTGAGACATACAGTACAAAGAAACCTGATGTTACCTTTACCATACGAGGTAGGAAGCAGAATGCTAAATATCCAACAATGGTTTTCGATTGTTCAAACTATAAGAAATTGAAGATGCTGGAACCTTCAAATACAAGTGAGTTTTCCTTGCAGGTAACGGTTCCTCAATACTCAATAATAAGTTTTGGCAATGGTCGCAGACAAGCTATTGTTGCTGAGGGCGGTGATGTGTATATCGACTTGGAAAACGACTCTCTGTCAGGCACTCCTCTCAATGACAAATTGCATTGGTGCAATAAGAAGCTTGCTAAATATGAAGAGAAGATAAAGGAGGCTAAAATCTGGCTTGATGGATATGCGTGCGAGGATAGTGCAGCTATATTCAAGGCTCGTTATGACGCTGCTCTTGAACAACTTTATAATGCTATCAACGCATTTGTTATTGCTAACTATAACAATTGCCTTTCGGCATATATGTTGACAAAATATTATAGGGAATTGCCGAATGAGATGAGTCGTGAATTGATGCTAATGTGTAATCCTGATATTGCATCAGACCCTCTGTTGCGTAATGAATGGGAATGGGCAAGGAAATCTTCACGTACAGTTCACTTGGATTCCAATGGTTATAGTGACCATCGTTTTATGCAGTCTTTGACTAACGAAAAAGCCGGACAATTGAATACGATGCTGACAGAAGAGCAATGGAAAAACGTAAAGAGACTAAAGGTTTGTGGACCTATAAATACTCTGGATATTGATTGGCTAAAATGGCTTTGTAGGGATAGAGTGGAGAACTCCAATTGGTCTTGTAGGCTACGCGCCTTGGATCTCAGCGATGCCTATATTGTTGATTTGCAGGGAAATCCTTCTACATATATGCCTGAAAAATCTTTTGCGGGGATACCGTGGTTGAAGTACATTGCTTTGCCTAAAAATATCACCGTGATTGGCAAACGCTGCTTCTATGAAAATCAAATAGAGGAAATTAAGATGTATGACAATGTTCAGACTATTGAGGATGAGGCATTTGCAAGCTCTACTGAACTGTATAAGCTGAATTTGTCTGCAAATCTTAAAACGATAGGCAAGAAGGCTTTCTGGCAATGTACTAACATTCGTGAAATGATTCTTCCCGATAAGGTAAGTGAGATTGGCAGAGGTGCCTTTAGCTTGTGCCGTAACCTTTATCAACTACATATTCCTGCAAGCACAAAGTTGATAGGTGAAAAACTTACTGATGAATCTCCAAATGTGACTATCACGGTGGATAAGGCTAATAAGGAATACAAGGAAATATCGAATGTGATAGTTGCATGTACGGATGCGGCTCGTGAAGCTATAGGGCAGACAAATGCTAAGTATTTTACTCATGATCCTGTTATGCAATATACTACGATCAGATCAAAATACAAGATGGTGAATGGAAAGAAAGTGCTCGTTTCACGTAAGTGGACTAAGCAATAATTGTGTCCTATTTTCTTCCTTCGACACCAGCTCTTTTCATGATATTATCGTGAATGAAGTCTGAATAGAAAAGCAGATCCCAGTGGTGCAGACAATCGAGGTGCACGTTGGCACTCTGAAAAGCTGGGTTATTCGTCCATTTCCGATAGTATTCGGGACGATTTGTCTTAACTATCAGCATGTTAGTCCCTTTGTCGATGCTCACGCTATGCTCTTCGCCCTCGTAGGTGAAGTTTGCAGGGGTGGAATCCGTCTTCCAGTTCACAGGATTGATACACGTCACGGCACCCTCGGCAACGAGTGGCCATACGCCATCAGTACTCAATGCCGAGTTGAACGATATTGTCACGCCTGTCTCTGTTTCGCCGTATGCCGGACGGATATGCTTGTTCTTCACATCTTCTGTCGAAATTCTGTAGCCAATGGCGTATGCTGCCACCATACGCTCATATTGCTCGTCAGTCATGTGTTTCAGCAGGTCGAGCACCAGCATTCCGCCTTGCGAGAAACCCACGAGCGCGAATCTACGACCATTGTTCTTGTGCTCCATGTAATAGTCGAAGGCATCGCATACCTCATCAGTAACAGAGGCATACACCTCTTTATATATATTAGGCTCAAGACCGATAGCCTCAAACGTGAACTGGTGATAGTATGGCGCGAAATAGTTGAAATCAGACTGGCAGAAATGCTTCTTCGCATAGCCCATCTCCGCGCCCAATGCCTTTCTGTCCTCTTCAATCAACTGACTTTGATACACCACGTTTCCGCTTGAGTCCTTTGCTGAAAGCACATTGGTGGAAACAAGGTAGAAAAGATCTATTTTGTCATCATTCACCGCCATATCTGACTGATACCATGCCTCTTCGCTTTCCCAATACGATTCATTGTCTGATGTCTGCGCCGCATTATTGTTAAACCCACATGCCGACACAATCACCAGCAATGCCCATAGCAATATGCTAGTTTTCAAGTGTTTCATTATCTGCATCTTAGACGTATAATTTTATGCAAAATTACATTTTTTCAACGGAATATCCAAGTAAATACCACACTTTTTTAACGGAATAATTGGCTAAACCTTACACTTTTTCAATGGAATGTCGTTTTTGGGCATATTGTAAGGCTTGTGTCATAGCGAGTAAACATGAAATCTTCCATTTCTTTAGTTACCCCTTTAGGTATTGGTATCGTTTTACTGATGCCAGTAAAATGATCTGAGATATCTGCACCAGCGTTATTACATGCTTCATTTGTTTTTGCAAGAACATTCTCGAAGGATGCAAGAGAAAAAGCGGAGTGCATCCGTATAGAATTTCTTTTTGAGGAAGCCCTAAATCAGGGCGTCCTCAATGAGGAACCCGTGTTTCACGGAGTTGTCGATGAGTCCCTAAAACAGGGAGTCATCTTTTCTACAGCTTTCCCGATAACATCAATAGGGGTGGACGTTTTGTCTCCCCCCTTATTGTATTTGTTGGGGTATCGATAGTAACGCCCCCTCTCTTAGACATACCCCATTTCTAAACGCTCCAACCTGTATTGTATAGTAATGCAAGCAACTTTACAAAACCACCGTGCTGATTTAGCACTATGGTTTATGAGTCCGTGTTTCACGGGGGCATCTCATCAACGGCATTCCCTAAAATAACGTGAGTTCGACGAATTATACAGACTCGTATGTTGCTGAAACACACGTGATTGAAAAAGCTCTGAAAGAGCGATACCTAACAGGACAGCCCTTACGGACTGCCCTGTTAGGTGTCGCACCTTCGGCGCTTTTCGTCGAACTCACGTTAAAATAAAGCTGAGGTCGCGATTTGCGACCCCAGCGCTTGCCCGATAAACATCAAGGGAGTGGTTTTATCCCCCCCTTTAATTCTTATATGCCTAAATACAGGAGATATGCAACGAGGACCTGTGTTCCCAATTTGGGAATGCAGGTCGTGAATTGCTCGCAAAAATATCATTAAGTAAATGTACAGAAATATTTTTATAATCAAGAATTAGAGAGATTTGTCGAAGACCCTCTGACCGTAGGGGAAGTAACTCACGTTAATTTGCGAGTGCTTTGTGTCGAACAAAATTCGTATTCTGTTCCTCAGAAAAAACTTTTTCGCAACAACCCTACACCCCTACACCAGCACCCTATTTAACGTGCACAATGTTAGCTCGTTACAAGGATTTCAAATATACGCGAACCCTACACCAACCCTACATCACCCCTACACTAATCATGCCTGTCAAGGCATGAAATAATAATTAATAATGAGTAATGAATAATTAGAATAGTATCATAAGCGTTCAAGTCAATCTAAATTATCACTTGCTTTAGCTTGATGAGCTTGCGAATAATTATACATTATTAATTATCAATTAACCTGAATTTCTGAAAAATTCAGGTTTTAGTGTAGGGTTAGTGTAGGGTTAGTGTAGGGTTGGTGCATATTTGAAAACACTGCAAATTCTTGAGTTCCAAAGGTTTGAAGCATCTGACGATGTAGGGGTGTAGGGTTTGTGCGAAAAAGTTTTTTCTAGGAATCTTTTTGTCGTTCTTTGTGTTTCCCCCTTCCTATACCTTAGGTCCGTTACAGGTCCGTTGTAAATCCGTTCCAGGTCCGTTCGGGAACTGTAGGATCATGGGACTTACATGGGAGTTACATAGGACTTACATAGGACTTGTGGAATCCTTATCTGAAATATAAAAGATGGCATATGTGAAAATATAGCCTGCCGAAATTTGATGTTGGTTCATCTACATAATCGAATTTGAAAGGCATTTCACGCTTTCTAACCCATTGAGAAAATATTTGTTCTATTTCATTTATGGAAATATCGTCACCCAAAATTTTAGTTGTCCCATCTTTCTGAAGAATATAGAACTTGTCTGTATGTATAATACACGCATCCTGAGTTAAGCAATCTATGGTCATATAATCTTTTATGAAATCGGTAAACTCTTGTTCAGACATGAAACGAGGTCTAGAAATCACGTAACTTCTTTCTACTTCATTAGTTTCTTGCCAATGACCAACAAGAGAATAAGCCCACATTTCGTTATTGACAAACCTTGTTCTTAATTCACGATTTCTTTGAATATTTTCTTCTTTAGAGATTTTATCACCATTGAGATCATAATCACGATAGGCTGTAATAATCGCACATGTTTGTTCATTAAGACGATTCATTAACCTTCCTAATGACCTGTGAACTATTTTATCTGACATAGTTTATTATATTTATATTAGACATTCTACGTGTTTTTACAATACTATTATACGAAAAGAAATGTGTGGAAACATATTTTTCTGTACTTTTATATGCAAAAATACCGCATACGAGTGTTAAAAAACTTGTTTTTCTTG
>CACYXI010000113.1 GCA_902778265.1 uncultured Bacteroidales bacterium
AACAACTCTGGTCGTGACGTAATGCTCGATGCTCCGGGCTACCTCGATCCAAAGCAGTTGGAGGAGTTGCAGATAAGTGTAAAGAATAAAGAGTAAAGTGTAATGTAGAATGTACTATTTTACTATTTACTAATTACTATTTATTTACGATTTTATTTTATGTACTATTTCAGCCATAGCCGAAGACAAATAGTAAATAAATAGTACATAGTACATAGTTAAAATAGTAAATTTCAAAGAAAGGATGTTTGAAAATCTATCAGAAAGACTTGAACGCTCGTTCAAGATATTAAAAGGTGAAGGAAAAATCACCGAAATCAATGTAGCAGAGACTCTCAAGGACGTGCGCCGCGCTCTCCTTGACGCCGATGTAAACTATAAGGTGGCTAAGACCTTCACCGACTCTGTGAAGAAGAAGGCTCTGGGTATGAACGTACTCACAGCCATCAAGCCAGGACAACTCATGGTAAAGCTCGTGCACGATGAGCTTACCGAACTCATGGGTGGTCAGGCTACAGAACTCAAGTTGCAACAGAAGCCAGCCGTTATCCTTATGGCAGGTCTCAATGGTGCGGGTAAGACAACAATGTCGGGTAAGCTCGCCCTCATGCTCAAGAACAAGATGAACCGCAAGCCTCTCCTTGCTGCCTGCGATACATTCCGTCCGGCTGCTATGGAGCAGTTGCGTGTACTTGCTGAGCAGGTACAGGTGCCAATCCATCTTGAGGAAGGTGCAAAGGATCCTATCGCCGTTGCAAAAAATGCCATTCAGCAGGCAAAGGCAGAAGGCTTTGACGTGGTTATCGTCGATACCGCTGGTCGTCAGTCTATTGACGAGGAGCTGATGCAGCAGATTCAGGACATCAAGGCTGCCGTTAATCCAGACGAGACTCTTCTCGTTGTTGATGCAATGACAGGTCAGGATGCCGTTAATACAGCCAAGGAGTTCAATGAGCGACTTGAGATCAACGGTGTTATCCTCACCAAGCTCGATGGTGATACTCGTGGTGGTGCTGCCCTTTCAATCCGTAGCGTCGTTACAAAGCCAATCAAGTTCATCGGTACTGGTGAGAAGATGGAGGCACTTGATGTCTTCCACCCAGAGCGTATGGCTGACCGTATTCTCGGTATGGGTGACGTTGTGTCACTCGTAGAGCGTGCGCAGGAGCAGTTCGACCTTGAAGAGGCTAAGAAACTGGAGAAGAAGATTCGTAAGAATCAGTTTGATTTCAACGACTTCCTCAATCAGATTCAGCAGATCAAGAAAATGGGTAACATCAAGGATCTCGCTGCAATGATTCCTGGCGTGGGCAAAGCTATCAAGGATGTTGAGATTGGCGATGAGCCATTCAAGAACATTGAGGCTATCATCTACTCTATGACTCCAAAGGAGCGTCAGCATCCTGAGATTCTCAATCAGTCTCGCCGTAATCGTATCGCCAAGGGTTCAGGCACCAACGTGCAGGAGGTTAACAAGCTCATCAAGCAGTTCGACCAGACTCGTAAGATGATGAAGATGGTTAGCGGCATGGGCCCTGCGAAGATGGCGCAGATGGCGAAGATGATGAAGCAGCCACATTAGCCCACCCAGTTCCTCCCGAAGGGAGGGTTCCTCCCCCCTTACCCCCTCAAGGGGGAGTAGATAGTAATGAAGGTGGAAAATTATAAAATACAGATTACCTTTTAAGGTATAAATGTTTTCATTGTTCACTTTTCATTTGAAAATTAATAATAACAAATAAATAATAGCAAGCCCCCATAAGGGTGTTTACTATAAAACATCCTTCCCTTTGGGAAGGCTTGGTTAGGCTTATGACATTAATCGACGGAAAAGCAACCGCAGCAGCTATCAAGGCTGAGATTGCGGAAGAAGTAAAGCAGATTGTTGCAGGTGGTGGTAAGCAGCCACATCTTGCAGCCGTTCTCGTTGGCCACGATGGTGGTTCAGAGACTTATGTAAAGAACAAGGTGCTCGCGTGCGAGGCTTGCGGATTCAAGTCAACATTGATTCGCTATGAGGACAACATCACGGAGGAAGAGCTTCTTCAGTGTGTTGATAAGCTCAACAACGATCCTGATGTTGACGGCTTCATCGTGCAGCTCCCATTGCCAAAGCATATCAATGAGCAAAAGATCATTGAGGCTATCGACTACCGTAAGGATGTTGACGGTTTCCACCCAATCAACGTTGGACGTATGGCAATCGGTCTTCCTTGCTTCATCTCTGCCACACCACTCGGCATCGTCACACTTCTCAAGCGTTATGGCATCGAGACATCAGGCAAGAAGTGCGTTGTGCTTGGTCGCTCAAATATCGTGGGCAAGCCAATGTCACAGCTCATGGTGCAGAAGCAGTATGGTGATGCTACGGTAACAGTTTGTCACTCTCACTCTAAGGATCTGAAGAAGGAGTGCCGTGAGGCTGATATCATCATCGCTGCTATCGGTCAGCCAAACTTCGTTACAGCCGATATGGTGAAGGATGGTGCTGTTATTGTTGACGTTGGTACAACTCGTGTACCTGATGCAACTCGTAAGAGTGGTTTCCGTCTCAACGGTGACGTTAAGTTTGATGAGGTAGCACCTAAGTGCTCATTCATCACTCCTGTACCAGGTGGAGTAGGTCCTATGACCATCTGCTCTCTGATGAAGAATACCCTTGCTGCAGGCAAGAAGGAGTATTACAATTAAGAGAGATATTAAGATATTAAGAAATTAAGAGATTAAAATATTAAGGGATAAGAGGTCATTTCGCACCTTCATTTCTTAATATTTTAATCTCTTAATATTTTTAATGCCTTAATTTCTTAATCTCTTAATCTCTAATACCCCAATGTGAGATATTAAGAAATTAAGAGATTAAAGTTTCGGGAGCTGGGAATAAAAATGTGTTGAGAATGAGTAAGATAGGAAGAACGGAATGAGATGTAGATACGTCACTCTCCTATATCCCGAGGTTCGGGAACATCTGACATTTGATCACATGGCGGAATTGCTGTAATCGTTGAAAAATCTCCTTTCCATAAATCCAATTCTTTCAGGTGACACTCGTCATAAGCCCATAAATCAACCCAAACGGGAACATTATCTGCATCTGGAAATTGGCAAGATGCTATAATTTCTCCATGTATTTTTATGTCATTTGGAGCATTATTGTATTTAATTTCTAAAGGGGCGATATCCCCATCCAATAACGGAATGACACTAATATCTTCATCGAAGGTTGGTGTAAGATTATAATTTGCCTTGTTTGCTAAATACTTGATAAGGCGTAACTCGTCAGGAGTTGGTTTGCGTTTATCCCCTACAAGAATATATTTCATTTGTTCGCATGGAGGAATTCGTGAAATCGGGGAGTTGTCAGTCTTCCATATAGCCAATTCGTCAAGCTGATTATCCCTGTTAACACGCAAAACGGCTGATACTGTAACGTCGTCTTGGTCAGCGAATTGACATTCTGTTATGACTTTTTCGCTTAATTCCAATGGGACATCATAAAATATTTTCAAGGATGAGATTATTGGATGTTTTTGAAACAACGTGTTGAAAATTCGGGTTAGAATCGAGTCCTCCTTTTTTCTTGTAGAACTTGTAGAATATGTTATAGGGGCAACATACAGGTCTTTACGAAAATTTGCGTCAAGCCTATAATTTGCCTTATTGACTAAATACTCAATAAGGCGCATCTCGTCATTAGTTGGTTTACGTTTCTTGCCAATAATTTTTTCTTCCATTCTATGTCTATGAGTTTATTTGATATACAAGGGCTTCGATAGATTTTTTATTTAAGTTCAGGGAGTTCTGAATTGCCTGACAGGCAATATTATTAGTAGCCGAGGTGGATACTCGACGAAGGAGAGGATGCCCTCGGATAGGAAACTGTCTCACCCCCTTCTAGCCTGGAAGGCTGTACCTGATTTACTTTTACGCATTATTTTCGCTATGTACAGCCTTTTAGGCAGTAGAAAGTTCATGAATATAATTTTTTACTCAGAAAACGCCATAAAATGAATACATTAACTAAGAATAATGCTGAATTTGAAGATTTGTTTAATAATAACGCTTTACCTTCGCTCTTCATCTGTACCAAACTCGATGAACCTTCGCTTCTGAATCGAAGTTTCACCGACTTTGCACCGACTTTGGTACGGAGGAAGAGCGAAGGAAGAAGGGAGGAACATTAGACGTGTAGGTTCAAACCATCTGCTCTCTTATTAAACTGCTATTGGATAATTTTTGTTACTTGCAGAAATTCTTGCGGTTTATATCGATAATCAGGCTATCTGTGATTTTATCACCAAATGTATCTATCAACTTGTCGAAGGAATTTTCAATCTTAAAGTCTAATTCCTCTTGATACAAAGGATATAGTTGGTAGAAATTAACCTTCTTTCCGAGAAAACCTAATTTGGCAGGTTTAACAATCTGCCCATCTTTGCCTATAGCAGGAAGGAGTACGCATGAGTTGAATTTAGTATTTTGTGCAACGGGGCTTCCATCCTCAGTTAGATTGACCGTATGGCTATAACAAAGCCAATCATCTAAGTCTATTGGTAGTCGTGCTACGATTTTCATCATTCTAATTGGCCAGTAATCTTCTTCTTTGTCTGATTTAATATCCCAGTTTTGGGGGAGGAAAATGACATATTCTGCCCTGTCACATACGTCAGATTTCAATTCTTTCGGAATATTCATCTTATATGCTCCTGCACCCATCGTAACAAGTTTGTAAAATGGTTGTTCCTCTGTTGGCGGGATAACAACGATGTCACAATGAATATCTGGTGAAACTAGTTCATGTCCCACGAAATCAGCCTCTCCGTATTGTTGTTCAATGTATGTGGAAAGCTTATTGGCTTCTTTTTCTGTGTAATAATGTTGTGGAATAGTTTCTTTTATTTCTTTTTCCATATTTTTGTTTTTTTAGTTTTAATATTCTTACTATTTATTTCCTCCCGATTGGCAGATTTTAAGGAAAGTTCTTCCTCCTTACACATTCTTGTTCCTCTTGAATGTACACAATGTTACTAATAATATTGCCTGCCAAGCAGTTTTTGTCCTTCTGAAACATAATTTTTTTTATAGAGTCTCCAATTCTTACTCTTTTCAAACCACAAAAGTAAACAAAAATTCGAACAACACCAAGGAAATGTTATAAAATGAGGTGTTTTCTTTGGTAATGTCATTTTTTTTTCCTAATTTTGACCCCCGATAATACCCCCTACCCTCTGAAAATGCAGGATAGGGGTGTATTTGCGTAAAAAAGACAATATTAAAACAGCTAATTTCATAAGCATGAAGCGATTTCTACTGACGACAATGGTTGCGCTGGAGGCGGTTGCCATCCATGCTCAACAACAATGGATTGACATTACTGAGAAGTATGTCAAGAACCCAACTTATGCCAAAAACATTTATACGTATTGGGAGGGAACTTCTCTCGGCGCTGCAAGCCCGAAGGAGAATGCGGAGCATTTCAACAAGAAGTATGATACGTACCAGACTATCTCTGGTCTGAAGCCTGGCAAGTATCGTGTTAGCCTGAAGGCTTTCTATCGTATGGGTAATGCTTCGCAGGACTATGAGTTATATACTGCCGGTAACTACTCTTCTAAGCAGTATGCAAAGTTGTATGCTACCTCTACGGTGGGCGATTATAGTGTGGCTATTGCGCCGGCAAGCTCAGGCAAGGTTAAGAACGGACTCGGCGGTAATGCTGCCGGTGTGGGCAATCAGATAGGCGGTAACTGGTGGTGGCCTACATACGAATATTATATCCCCGATAATATGGAGGCGGCCTACTATTGGTTTGATGCCGGATACTATAACAACTCGGTGGATTGCGAGGTTGGTGATGATGGCAAGCTGAAGATTGGAATACGTAAGACGGTGGCGGTGGCCGATGACTGGACCTGCATAGACGACTGGCGACTGGAGTACTGGGGCGAGGTCAATAAGGTGACTGACATTACGCTTGGCGAGGCAGAGGTGGCTATGATTCCGGAAGAGGTGAAACACCTCACGTTTAGCGTGGCTCCAGAGGATGCTACGTACCCAAGGGTGACATGGAAATCTGACAACACGAGTATTGCCACCGTGGATGCTGACGGCAATGTGACTGCCGTAGGGCTTGGTAATACCGTTATCACGGCTACTGCGGTTGACGGTGGCGGTGCGGTGCAGACATGTACCGTGAAGGTAGGATTGCCAGGTAAGGCATCGACTGAGAACATCGTTATCAATGAGATAATGGCTGCCAACGTGGATGTGTATCGTGATCCTTCTACTAACTTCGGTTCGTGGGTGGAGCTGTATAACCCTACGGATAAGAGCATATACCTCGCAGGACTGTATGTAACTGATGATGCTACGAAACTGAAGAAGCATCGCCTCGTGACCGGCTATGGCGTGCTCCCAGCCAAGGGCTTCGCAATATTGAACTTCGACCACTTCGAAGTGTTCACCAAGGAGGCATATCGCCAGATTGACGATAAGCTGAATTGCGATGGCGGTACGATCATTATATCAGATGGTGAGAATATCTTTGCTCAGATGACATATCCTCAGGCCATAAGTCGTGTGGCATACGCTCGCACTAAGGATGGCGGTGAGGAGTGGGGTAATACCGATGCCCCAACACCAGGTTACTCTAACGATGGTGCTCCATTTGCTGAGCAACAGCTTGCGGCACCAGAGGTAGATACTCCGGCAAAGCTGTTCACGGGTACGCTTAGCTTTAACGTGACTATACCAGAAGGGGCTACTCTTCGCTATACCACCGACGGTTCGACTCCTACGCTCACCAACGGCGAGACGTCGAAGGATGGAAAGTTCAGCGTAAGCAACTCCGCTTGCTATCGTTTCCGTCTGTTCAAGGATGGAATGCTTGCAAGTACAGTTGTGACACGTTCATATATCAAGAACAACGGCAACGAGCCTTTTCCTATCATCTCTGTAGTAACCGAGAAGGAGAACCTCTTCGGAGCAGACTACAGTCTGTTTGAGTATTCAGACTATGGTCGTAAGGGTAACGGTCAGAGTGATAGGACCTACAATGGAAACATGGACTGGGATCGCCCTGTGAACTTTGAGTATATCACTACGGCAAACGAGTGCGTAATATCTCAGGAATGTGACTATTCAGCCTGTGGCGGATGGAGTAGGGCATGGAGTCCGCATTCATTCAAGCTGAAGGCAGGCAAGGCATACGACTTCAACAACTCGTTCGCTTATCAGTTCTTTGGTTCGGAGAAGGATAACCCAGCCGTGGAGAATGGCAAGGGCTATCTGAAGCATAAGACATTGCAGATTCGTAATGGCGGTAATGATAACAACGCTCGTATCAAGGATGCTGCTATGCAGCAGATCGTAGCTTCAAGTGGACTGTATGTGGAGCATCAGGCTTGGCAGCCTGTGCACGTGTATATCAATGCCGAGCCATACGCCGTGCTCAATATGCGCGAGCCTAACAACAAGCACTATGGCTATGCCAACTACGGAATTGATACTGACGTGATGGATCAGTTCGAGGTAGGTCCTGATTCTGGCTATATCCAGAAGGCAGGCAACAAGGAAGCGTTCAACAGATGGTATGAGCTATCAAAGACGGCTTCTTCCGAGGAATCATACAATGAGATTTGCAAGCTCGTGGATATCGACGAGTACGTCAACTATATGGCAACGGAGCTGTATCTTGGTTCTGACGACTGGCCACACAACAACGTAAAGGCATTCCGCGACCAGAACGACGGTAAGTTCCGCTTCGTGCTCTTCGACCTTGACTTTGCGCTGAACAGAAATGCTCCGTTTACTGATTTCTTCAACGAGCAGAACTATCAGTTCAACAAGCTCATGGGCTACGACTATTCCAAGGGCAAGAGCATCGATGGTGTAAGTGTGAAAAAGGAGATAGAGGTCGTTACGATCTTTAGGAATATGCTTGCCAACGACACGTTCCGCAAGAAGTTTATTGATGCCTTCTGTCTTGTTTCTGGTTCAGTATTCGAGACTACTCGCGTAAAGGATATTATTAATGCTATGTCGGCATATCTAAGCAAGGGTGGCTATGTTGACCCATCATGGAGCGCAAGCGAGTTTGTGAACGGACTCTCTACACGTCAGTCGAGTATGATTACGCAGTTGAAGAACTGCTCTGATATGAAGCTGAGTGGCAAGGTGGCTCAGACGGTGACGCTTGCAAGCACGGTGGATGGTGCTTCAATCCTCGTTAATGGTATGGAAGTGCCAACGGGTAAGTTCTCTGGCAAACTCTTCTCACCTATAACCCTCAAGGCAACGGCACCTGCCGGCTACCGCTTCATAGGTTGGAAGTCGGCTGGCAGTTCTTCGGCTGGCACCAACGTGTTCGATGAGACAACCACATGGGACTACTACGACAAGGGCGCTTTGAGTGGCGCGAGCTGGAAGACGGCTTCTACTGTTTCATGGAAGTCGGGTAAGGCACCTATTGGCTATGGCAAGTCGCAGACAACCACCACGGCACAGAATCTGCCAACCTATTATTTCCATAAGACATTCACGCTTTCAGAGTATAGCTCAACAGATACCTATACGCTCAACTACACCGTAGATGACGGTATGATTGTGTATGTGAATGGTAAGGAGGCTGGCCGCTACAACATGCCATCAGGAAGCGTTGACTACAACATGGTTTCTACATCGTATGCCAGTGGTAATCCTGACACAGGTTCTATGCAGATACCGGCTTCTCTGCTGAAGAAGGGCGAGAATATAATTGCGGTAGAGGTGCATAACAATAACACTACTTCTACTGACATCCTCTGGTCTGCAAGCCTTGTGCGCTATGCGGAGACAGGCGTGAAGTATGTATCAAAGAAGCCAGAGTTTGAGATGCCTTCAACGGGTATTCAGAAGCTCACAGCCGTATGGGAGAAGGCAGAGGATGACAAGCTTTCAGAGTATGCCGTTGCTCCTATCAAAATTAATGAGCTGAGTGCCGGAAATGATATGCTCGTAAACGAACTATTCAAGAAGGATGACTGGGTGGAGCTTTACAACACAACTGACTTCGACCTCAATGTGAATGGTCTCTGTATCAGCGACAATGCCGATAAGCCTACAAAGTATCAGATTGAGGCTCCAACGGATAAGGCTGCTATCATTCCTGCTCACGGACATCTCATCGTATGGTGCAGCAAGCGTGATGCTAAGTCACAGATTCATGCAAGCTTCAAGTTGGCTAACGATGAGGGTAATCTCGTTCTCATCAGCTCAAGTGATGAGTTTGTTGCTAACAATGCAGCATATTTCGAGGCACATCCTCAGATGAAGGAGTTTACTGATACCTTATATTATGGTGCTATGGCATACGATCAGACAGTGGGTCGTTTCCCTGATGGAGGCAACAGCTACTATCTCTTTAACCATGCAACCATAGCCTATGCAAATGCCATTCAGACATCTGACATCTTCGTAGGTAAGGATAGAATCTCTTCTGAGGCTGAGATTGAGACAACTGGCATCGTTGAGGTACTTGCTTCCAACACCCAGAACCCAACATCTACCACCTACTACACTCTCAACGGCGTATTCGTAGGTAGAAATCTCAATACACTTCCACGCGGTATCTATATTGAGGTATCAGGAGCAGGGAAGAGGAAGGTGATGAAGTAGCCCATTTTAAGTAAAAAATGAAAAATTAAAAATGAAAAATACAGATTAGTAATTCTGTCTGTGGTTTTTCTGCGAGAAAATGTAATCTGTATTTTTAATTTTTCATTTTTAATTTTTCATTTATTTGAGATATGACACAAGAACAATGCGATAACTTCAACTCTCGATTGGTAGGAACCATGAACTATACGCTTGGTATCAGGTTCCTGCCAACTGATGATGAATCGGTACTTGCCGAGATGCCAATCAACGAGCATACGGTACAGTATTTTGGCATACTCCACGGAGGTGCTGCCCTTGCTATGGCAGAGACACTTGCCGGTGCTGGTAGTCTTGCCATCGTGGGTGAAGATGCCCATATCTGTGGACTTCAGGTTTCGGGCAATCATGTGGGTATGTCGGCTAAGGAAGGTAAGGTAATAGGTAAGGCAACGCCAATCCACATCGGGCGCACCACCCATATCTGGAATGTCGAGATAAAAGGTGAGGATGGACGATTGCTATCAACGGAAAGAGTTACGAATATGATATTATTGAAAATGAAAAAATAAAATGAAAAGTGAAAAATTAAAAATGAAAAATACAGATTACCATTTCTCACGAATAATTATAGCTGAAGAAACTAATTTGTATTTTATAATTTTTCATTGTTCATTTTTCATTTAAATACTAACTTGTATTTTTCATTTTATTATTTTTCATTTTTCATTTAAAGACAATGATAATATACAGACTTCCATATTCAAGTGAAGCGATAAGGATAGATTGCGATAGCGTCACTCGACTACATTCTATCGATGATTTACGAGGCAGGAAAGGCTTCGTAATGATGCCCTATGACCTTGAGTCTGGGCATGATATACTCCTGTTTGAAGGTGTTCCACAACTTTCATCCATCCCTGCACATCCTGCACCATCATATCATCATCCAACGCTCGCTACACAGAATCCGGCTCAGTATGCCAATGCGTACTCTACCTTTATAAAAGCACTTGAGAAGGGAGAGTTCGCAAAGCTTGTGCTCTCTCGTGCCAGTGAGTGGAAATGGATAGGTAAGGAAAAGGACCTCTTAGATGCTTTTTATCGTGCCTGTTGTCTTTATCCTCGAATGATGATTTATCTTGTGCAGATACCAGGTGAGGGAGCATGGATGGGATGTACTCCGGAGATTCTTGTTTCGGGTAGTGGTAATCACTATCGCACTATGGCACTTGCAGGAACTATGTCAGTTCCAGAGACCATGCCTGTGAAGAATATCGTATGGAGCGAGAAGAACCGTAAGGAACAGGAAATAGTAGCTGACTATATCCGTGACTGCGTCAGTCCCTATGCACGTATTCTTGAGGAAGAAGGGCCTTACACCTCCCGTGCAGGTCAACTCGTGCATCTGAAGACCGAGTTTCATCTTGCACCCCTCCAACACCCAACACCCATCACCCATCACCTAATTAAGAATCTTCATCCAACCCCTGCCGTATGTGGTTTGCCTGCCAAGGAAGCAGCTGCATTCATAAGGGAGAATGAAGGTTATGACAGGTCATATTATTCTGGAGTAGTGGGAATGCTTGATGAGGATTACGAGACAAATCTCTTCGTTAATCTCCGTTGTGGGCATTTCCTTGGCGAAAAGCTCACCGTATATGGAGGTGGCGGAATCCTCAAGGATTCTAACCTCGGCTCTGAATGGAACGAGACAAATTGGAAGATGAACACCATCCTCCAAACGCTATAACCACGTTAAGTCCAGCATGTCTGGACTTAAAAACTAATAACTACAAAATCCCTTTATGAAGAAAACAATCTTAACAGCAATGACAGTTATGAGTCTTAATGCATCGGCGCAAGCCCCTAAGCTTACAAAGGATAATATCAACGAGGTAATATCCGCAATGACACTCGAGGAGAAAGCAAAGCTCCTCGTTGGTGGACTATACGATTTCTTCTCGCCAGTAGCAGTTGCAGGAGCAGCAGCCCGAACAGTACCAGGAGCAGCAGGAACATCTGTTGCCATAGAGCGTATGGGTATTCCTGAGACCATCCTCACCGACGGCCCTGCGGGTGTGCGTATCGATCAAACTCGCCCTGGAACTGATAAGACATTCTATGCCACGGGTTTCCCTGTTGGTACTTGTCTTGCCTCTACATGGAATGTTGACCTTGCACAGCGTGTAGGTAAGGCTATCGGTAATGAGACAAAGGAATACAACTGTGACGTTATCCTCGGTCCTGGTGTCAATATCCATCGCAATCCTCTCTGTGGACGTAACTTTGAGTATTATAGTGAGGATCCTTATCTTACTGGTAAGATAGCCGCCGCCTATATCAATGGTGTGCAGAGCGAAGGCGTAGGTGTGAGTATCAAGCATTTCGCCGTAAACTCTCAGGAGACAAGTCGTACTCGTGTTGATGAGCGTCTAAGTCAGCGTGCAGCCCGCGAGATTTACCTTCGTGGCTTTGAGATAGCTGTACGTGAGTCTGATCCTTGGACTGTAATGTCATCGTATAATGTCATCAATGGCGTGTTTGCCAATGCCAACCGCGATCTCCTTACCACCATTCTTCGTGATGAGTGGGGATTTAAGGGAATCGTAATGACCGACTGGCTCGGAAAGCGTGAGCGTCAGGGACTCTTTACCGTAGATGAGGTTAAGGCAGGTAACGACCTTATGGAGCCTGGAACTCCTGAGCAGGTTAAGGATATCGTTGATGGAGTTAATAGTGGTAAACTCACTATGGAGGATGTGGATAAATGTGTCCGCAGAATGTTGGAGTATGTAGTCAAGACTCCTCATTTCGCAGGGTATCAGCCATCTAATAATCCTGACCTCAAGGCTCATGCAGCCATCACTCGCGAGACTGCAGCAGAGGGTATGGTACTTCTCAAGAATGCCAACAACACCCTTCCTATTCGCAACATCAAGAAGGTGGCACTCTTCGGAACTGGCTCTTATAACTTCCTTTCTGGTGGCGTAGGTTCTGGTTGCGTTCATACTCCTTATATCATAGACCTTGTTGGCGGATTGAAGAACGTAGGTATCGAGACTACTGCCGACCTTACCGAACTCTATCAGAAATATAATGACTTTGCCAAACTGAAGTTTGAGGCTGATCGTCCAGGCGACCGTTGGTTTGAGGCTCCTCACATGGGCGATCAGAAAGTGCCAGAGGTAGAGATAAGTGACCTCTGCATCTCTAAGCAGGTGGCAAATTCCGATGCAGCTATCTTTACGATCTCACGTCAGGCTGGCGAGGGTATTGACCGTAAAATTGAGGGTGAGTTCTCTCTTACCGACCTTGAGAAGAAAATGCTCCAGAGTGTATGCTCTCAGTATCATGTCGCAGGCAAGCCTGTTATCGTGGTAATCAACTCAGGTAGCGTTATCGAGACTGCTTCTTGGAGTAATATCCCTGATGCTATCCTCGTGGCTTGGCAGCCTGGT
>CACYXI010000114.1 GCA_902778265.1 uncultured Bacteroidales bacterium
TGTCTATCAGATAAATAAATCAGCTGCATAGATACTCAAATGTTAAATATATAGTTAAATCGCATAATATGTTTGGAATTTACCATAGAATGCGGTTCTTTGATCCGAAGTTTGAACTCGTAGGCGCCATCGAGAAACATCACGAGGAACGCTATCGCAAGCTGCTGAAGAATATCGAGGATGCGGTGGTCTTCTCACGCGAGGGCGATGTCATCTGGCAATGCAGCAACTGCGGCCATATCGTCATCGGCAAGAAGGCTCCTGAGATTTGTCCCGTGTGCGACCATCCGCAGAGCTACTTCCAGATTAAGGCGGAAAACTATTAAAGCAGCGAGAGCCGAATGATGCTTGCATCAATTTGGCCGAGTCGCGATAAAAAGTCATCGAAGATAACTATTGATGCACGACTACCCAGACAGGATGTCGCCTGAACAGGCACGGGCGTTTCGCGATGCCGTGCTGAATATCGTCAGCCAGATACCTCGCGGACGAGTGACTACCTATGGTCATATCGCCGCCTTGGCGGGATGGCCCAGTCATTCTCGTATGGTGGGTCGCACACTTCGCTATACGCCTGGTGCCGAGAAACTACCCTGTCATCGTGTGGTCAACAAAGAAGGCCGCACAGCCCCAGGCTGGAGTCGCCAGCGCACCCTGCTCGAGGAAGAGGGCATCCGCTTCAAGCCCAACGGCCATGTGGATATGGCGCGGCATCTGTGGGAGCCACCAATGGAATAACACCGCTATTTGAACGCATTTTTACTGGTACACGTAGCCACACTTTATCCTACGTGTACCAGTATTTTTTTTGTATGTATGGGCGTAGAATTTAGATAATTTAACAAGAATTTTTACTTGATAATGGGGCGTATTTGCCGATTTTGTAGCAAGGTCGTTGGAAGGTCGTAGCAAGGTCGTTGGTAGGGGGAAGGAAGGGATAAGGCTTTTGTAATAAAAAAGGAAATATGTTGGGCTATCGTACCCATACTGTTTGAGTATGCCTAGAGTATGCTTAGAGTATGGCTAGAAGCAAGCTAGAGTATGGCTACAGTATGGGTAAAGCCTCATTTTCTTGAAGAGGATGGACCGTTGGAGAACGGCGTTTTCATGAACATATGTTCGTGGGGCTTTCCAGATATGTTCATAAGGGGTGAGAACCTATGTTCGTGAACCAAAGAACATAGGTTGGGCGGAAAAAGGTATTGTTTGGAGCCGAAAAGATGAGAAAAACGATAATTTAGTGAGAGAATGTATTAATTATCGTGATATTCTGCATTGGTTTCAAGAGAAATTTGTATCTTTGTAACCAATAACAATGAAAACATCCATTATGGACAAAGACATCAATCGCATCAAAGTGGTGCTTGCAGAAAAGAAGAGAACGAACAAGTGGTTGGCAGAGCAACTCGGTTGTGCGCCTACTACTGTTTCCAAGTGGTGTACCAACGCTTGTCAGCCTCCGATGGAGACGTATATAAAGATTGCGAAACTGCTGGAGGTGGAATTGAGCGAATTAGTGAATAGCAAGTTTGGTGATACAATTTAAAAGTAAGGAATGAAACAGGAGCTGATAAAGAAATTGCTCGATGCGCTCAAAGAATATGAGTTGTTGGGAATCGCTGATCAGATAGACTATAAAAAGTTCTATCTATATTCACTTATTACCCATTCCACAGCCATTGAGGGCAGCACAGTTACAGAGATTGAGAACCAGCTGCTTTTCGATGAAGGAATCACTGCAAAAGGCCGTAGCCTGCAAGAGCAAATGATGAACCTCGACCTGAAAGCAGCATACGAACATTCTATGCAATTGGCACATCAGCACAAAGACTTTTCTGTGGAAATGCTCAAAAACCTCTCTGCGCTTGTGATGAAGAATACTGGTGCTTCCTATAACACAGCACAAGGCTCTTTTGATGCTTCAAAGGGTGACCTTCGTTTGGTAGGTGTAACGGCCAGCATTGGTGGACGTTCATACATGAATTATCAGAAAGTGCCAGCCAAGTTGGAAGAGGTCTGTAAGCAACTTAACCAACGAAGGAGTGAACTGTCAAACCTCGATGACATCATTGATAAATATCTATTCAGTTTCGATGCTCACTATCAATTGGTGACCATTCATCCTTGGGTAGATGGCAATGGACGTATGTCTCGCCTGGTAATGAACCACCTACAATACGAGTTCGGATTAGTACCTGTGAAAATCGTCAAGGAGGATAAGGCTGAATATATCCAAGCCTTGATTGATTCCCGGGAACAGGAATCGCTCGAGCCATTCCGTGAGTTTATGATGGAAGAGCACGTTCGAAATATCAGCAAGGAGATAGAGGAATACAAGAAATCGCAAGAAGATGACCCGATAAAAGTTACTTCTGACCCGATAAAAGTTACTTCTGACCCGATAAAAGAACGGCTTTATCAAGCTGTTTTACAGGATGGTACTCTCAACTATGCTGGATACGCAGCTATCGTAGGTGCATCAGAAGCAACAGTGAAGCGTCGCCTCGGAGAGTTGAAAAAAGAGGGCGCTATCATTCGAGTTGGTAGCAAAAAGACCGGACATTGGGAGAATAACAAAGAGAAATGAGTGTAAGACATATTTAGGCATATCAAGCGGTAAGGATAGCGTAGACCGAGTCGAGAGCAAGCCGAAACCTTCGAGAGAGGTTTGGGAGAGGTAAGAGAGAGGTTCGAGAGACCTTCGAGAAGCCAAGCCGATGGGAAGCCTAAGGTAAGAAGAGGGCAAGAAGACCCCAAGAAGAGTGATAGAAGACCCCAAGAATACAGTAAGAAGTAAAAAAGAATAAAAAAACGAAATATAATTCTAATGGATTACGACAATGGATTCATATTGCAGAAGACGGTTGATTGGTCGTTGCTCAATGACGGGATGACCATTCCGGTGTCGATGTGCTCGCTGTTCAGGGCGTGGGATGAATCCATCTTGACGCACGGGCAGAGCAAGGACATCAAGATTCTGATTGACGGCGAGTTCTACGATGCGAAGCTGAAGAACCAGAACTTCGTGCAGAGCAACTGGACGGGGCATAAGGATGTCATCCAGATTCGGTATGGCCGCCAGTCGCCGTTGGCCGTCAAGCTGCGGGCCGTGTTCCAGAAGAGCTATGTGTATCTGTTTGCGCAAAAGCAGGCGCTGGGCAAGAGCAAGCGGCAGATTCCATTGCCCGACGACCTGCAGGAGTACATCCGGCTCTACCTGACCTCGTCGCCCGACGTGCTCTGTATGGAGTGCTGCTCCTGTTCTGACTATCAGCAGCTGGCCCACACGCTGAGCGCCATTCCCGAGGAGGTTTATGAGCAGAGCGACGACGACCAGTTCTTCATGGCCGACAAGACGGCTTCGATTGAGGAGAAGCAGCGACTGGTGAAGTATCGCCGTATTGACCGCAGCATCATCCTGACCCTGAAGCGGTTCTACGACTATCGCGACGAGATTAGCGGCGAGAAAATTGGCGACGAGTATGGCGACAGCGTTGTCGAGGCTCACCACATCGACTACTTCACCCGTTCGCAGAACAACGACTCTACGAACATCATTATCATTAGCCCGAATTACCATAGGATTATCCACAAGAGCAATCCGAGGTTCAATCGCAAGAAGTTCCAGTTCGAGTTCGAGAATGGCGAGGTGCTGAGGCTGAAGTAGTATGAGCATTTGAAGGTGGGGTAAATTAAATGAGAAATATGTTTACTACTAGCATCTTAGGAGAAAAGGCCATTATGAACTGTGGCATGGAAGCAGAAGTTATTGAAGATAATGGCTACAATGATATAACCGTCTGCTTTTCAGATGGGTATATCTCTCATCATAGGTCTAGGCAACAATTCAATAAGGGGAGTATTAATAATCCAAATGTGAATAGAGCAAGTATTCTAGGGCATAAAAAGATGATGAATTGTGGGATGGAAGCTGAAGTAGTCGAAGATAATGGCTATAAAGACATTACTGTTAGATTTACAGATGGATATACGACTTACCATAGAGAAAGGCTTGCTTTCAATCGAGGAAAAATCTCAAATCCGAATTGTAGGATTATTAGTTTTGTGGGGAGAAGTAAGATAATGAATTGTGGGATGGAAGCTGAAGTTATTGAAGATTTTGGGTACAAAAATATTACAGTACGATTCATTGATGGAACAATCCTTAAAAACAAGAGAAGAGACGCTTTCCTTTCAGGTAGTATTAATAACCCAAACTATGATGGTGACAGTATCAAAGGAACTATTGCAATGATGAATTGTGGTATGGAGGCAGAGGTGATTGAAGACTATGGAGATGAAAATATAACGGTAAAATTTTCAGATGGTACTATAAAAGAACACTGCTCAAGACACAATTTTTTTAAAGGAAAGATTAGAAACCCTAATCTTGCAAACAACCATTCTTTGCCACAAGCTTTGATATATTTCTTTATACACAAATACTTTCCTGATGCAGTGAGTAACTATAGACCTGATTGGCTAAGGAATAGGAGGACTTTGACTAATCTTGAGATTGATGTATGGATACCATCAAAGAAAATTGGTATAGAGTATGATGGTCGTCGAAATCATAGCGAGGAAACACAAAATTCATTGGAAAAAGTTGAGCTAATTTCTTCTGCGAGTGAAATAGAGAAGGTAATAACAATACTTGAACGAGGTACGATTGTTCATACATCACCTAAACATATTAATTACCAACTTGATTATGTAAGTGAGTACAACGAATACCAGTTGCTATTGAAACAATTGGAAGATACTGTTAATGCAATCCTAAAATATTTTGATATTGACGATAGCATTGTAATTAATGATATTGTAATAAAAGAGTTGTATTACAAAATTGACCCTGTAGAATATAGAAAGATCAAAGTAGATAATAGTTGTGGTATCGGTAAGAAAAGAGTTCTGTGTAGTATTTTAGGGCAAAAAGCAATCATGAATTGTGGTATGGAAGCAGAGGTGATTGAAGATTATGGATATAACAATATAACAGTACGCTTTATCGATGGATTTGTTAGTCACAAAAGGTATAGACATGAATTTAAAACTGGACGTATAAATAATCCTAATGTAAAAAAGGGGGTGTTGATAGGACAAAAGAAGATAATGAAAAATGGTATGCGAGCAGAGGTTATCAAAGACAATGGAGCATATGATATCACCATCCAATTTGAAGATGGACATTTAGCTAAATGCTCTCGATCCGCTTTTAAAATAGGTTCTGTTAATAATCCCAACATTATTAAAGGATGTTTACTTGGTCAAAAAGCAATAATGAATTGTGGCATGGAGGCAGAAGTGATTGAAGATTATGGATGTAGAAATATAACAGTACGCTTTGTTGATGGTTTCGTCGCACATAAAAGGTCTAGGCAAGAATTTAAAAATGGGGGTATTGATAATCCTAACGTGGATAGGACGAGTTTACTAGGTCATAAAATGATAATGAATTGCGGTATGGAGGCAGAAGTGATTGAAGATAATGGATCACGAGACATAACTATTAGATTTTCAGATGGCTACACGACTTATCACAGAGAAAGAGGTGCTTTTGTCAAGAGAATGATTTCAAATCCTAACTGTAGAACAATTAGTTTTGTAGGGAAAAAGAAAATGATGTATTGTGGAATGGTTGCTGAGGTAATTGAGGACTTTGGATATAAAAACATAACTGTACAGTTTACTGATGGAACGATTCTTAAAAACAAGAGAAGAGATTCCTTTTTATCAGGACACATTAAGAATCCCAACTATGATTGTGATAGCATCAAAGGAACTGTGGCAATGATGAATTGTGGTATGGAGGCAGAGGTGATTGAAGACTTTGGGAATGACAATATAACAATAAGGTTTTCAGATGGAACCATAAGGGAGCATCGTACAAGGCATAATTTTATAAAAGGGAAAATAGGAAATCCTAACCTTCATAAAAAGAGACAATCAAAGGGACATACTCCTGAATAATGTGTTAAAAGTAACATGAAACAATGATTTTACAAATTAGTAAACAGAAAGCACTTGAGGCCATATCTGGCCTTCGCAGCCAGGTTCTTGTTCTAAAGACAAAAGAAGAGGGAAGCCTGGACTACCAGTCATGGAAAGACGAAGCAGACGATACCATCAAACTAATCTTTGGAGATACGTCTTCTTATTATACAAACTTTCATGAAGAGTTAAATCCCTCTTTCTGTGGATCTTTATCTTTTGCAACGCATGAACACATAGATTATAAGGCAATATACCTAAGGAGGCTTGATTCTCTTGATTCCAAACTTGGCAGTTTACAGAATGTCGTTGATTTGTCAGAAGATGATAATCAAAGTCAAAGGTCTTCTGTTCAAACTATCATGTGTGTCTTTGAACGTTTTCATAGGTTCGCTCGACAATTAAAAGTAAGACATCAGACAAGACCAACAATAACTATAGATGACGAATATGATGTGCAAGATTTGGTACACGCTATTCTGAAACTATTTTTCAACGACGTAAGAGCAGAAGAGTGTACTCCAAGTTATGCTGGTGGCTCATCACGAATAGATTTCTTGATAAAAAGTGAGAATATTGGTATTGAGATAAAAAAAACTCGTCCGAACCTACGTGATAAAGAGATTGGTGAGCAATTAATAATTGACAAAGAAAGGTATAAGTCTCATCATAATTGCAGGACATTAATTTGTTTTGTTTATGATCCAGATGAGCAAATAGTGAACCCCGATGGGTTGGCCAATGATTTAACGGAAGAGAATGAAGATATGAGTGTTTTTGTCGTTATTTCTCCCAAGATATAGAAATCGATGAAAAAAAAGAATTGACAATGATGGAGAACAATTATACAAGTAAAGTCTTTAGCGAATTATCAAAAATAATTCCCAATGATTTTTTAGCATATGAATTCTTTTTAGAAGTATCACGAAGCCAATACCACGAACTCTGGAATACGTGTTTTGTGAAAGCAGCGATGATTCGTGGCAATTCTTCAATTGATATAAGAACTAATAATGACAAAGCAGGACAGGCATTAGGGATTATGTGCCAAGAGTTGATGAAAATAAGTAGTTCTGCACTATATAATTTTATCTTGTTTCTTATTGAAAGTTATTGCAGGAACAGGAAACAAAAGGTTCCCGTAAAAGAATTGAGGAAAGGTTTGCGCTCAATTGGCATTTCAGATTTCTCTGCATTAAATCAGTATGCAGAAAATGAGTCACTTGTTGACTTTATCTCAGATTTAAATGATTGGAATGGCATAGATGAAGCTATTACAAAAATCAATAAAGATTGTTCAATGGCTAGCTCTGAAATGGAATACCAGAACATAGGCAATTCATGTCGTAATTTAGTGATAAGTGTAGCTCAAATTGTATTCAATCCGGAGATTCATGGAAAAATAAACAAAGAAGGAAAAGAATTAAGCAAAACAGATGCAATAGGAATGCTGACAAACTATTTTACTTATAACTTCTCAGGTTCAAGTAATGAGTTCTATAGAAAATATGCAAAGGCCGCAAATGATTTGGCGAATATGCTGACTCATAAAAGGAATGCGACCAAAAGAGATATGCTTATTACCGTATCCGCTACCCTTTCATTGGTAAATCTAATCGGTGTGATGGAAGAAAAATATGAGTAAGACAATAGAACAGGAATCGAAAACGTTATAAGAATATATGGCACTACCGATTAACATAGAAGATCTGCTGAATAAGCGGAAGATCGAAGGAAACAGGATAGAGTTTAAGAAGGGCTGGAACCCTGCGGACATCTATCACAGTATCTGTGCGTTTGCCAACGACTTCGATAACCTCGGAGGCGGCTACATCCTTGTGGGCGTGGAGCAACATGACAACGGACTCGCCAAGCGGCCTGTAGCAGGGATTAACATCGAGGCGGTAGATGGCATCTTGAAACAGATGGTGGGATTTAACAACATGTTTGACCCATACTATCTGCCGAGGACGTCAGTAGAAGAAGTGGACGGTCAGCAAGTGCTGGTGATATGGGCACCGTCGGGCGTGAACCGTCCGTATGCGATACCGATGGACGTGCAGGCCAAGGTGAAGCAGATGAGGTATTATGTTCGCAGCGGTTCGAGCAGTATCATTGCCAAGGGCGAGGTACTGGACGAGTTGAGGGACATGGCTAACCGCGTGCCTTTTGACGAACGGCCCAATCCCAATATTGCCATGAGCGACATTTCGATGGTGCTGCTGAGGGACTATCTGGCTACGATAGGCAGCAAACTGGAGGCTTCGCTGTTCACACAGCCTTTGGTGGAGACCTTGGAGCAGATGGAACTGATGGCCGGCCCGACTGAGAACCGCATGATTAAGAATGTGGCGGTGATGATGTTCTGCGAGCATCCGGAGAAGTTCTTCAAATATACACAGATTGACATCGTCATCTTTCCAGAGGGACGCATTAAGGGACCGAATAACTTCAGCGAGACAACGATTCGAGGTAGTATCCCCCAAATAATAAAAGGTGCGCTGACCTATCTGAAAACCAATGTGCTGCGTGAATATGTGTTCAAAGTGAGCGACAAGGAAGAGGCCAATCGCTTTTGGAACTATCCTATAGCGGCTTTGGAGGAGGCCATCGTCAACTCAATGTACCATCGCAGCTACGAACAGTATGAGCCTGTGGAGATTTCGGTGGAGCCAGAGGGTATCTATATCCTGAGTTTCCCTGGCCCCGACCGCTCTATCTCGAAGGAGACAATCAAGGAAGGTGTACGGCTGAAGTCACGCAGGTATAGGAACCGTCGTTTGGGTGACTTCCTGAAGGAGTTGGACTTGACGGAAGGTCGCTCGACGGGCATTCCCACCATTCAGGAGGAGATGCAGAAGAACGGTTCGCCTCGTGCAACGATAGAAACCAACGATGAGCGTAGCTTTATCAATGTGTTCATTCCTGTGCATGAGGGATGTGGAGATAAGGTGATACTGAATGACACTCAAGGTGGCACTCAAGGTGGTACTCAAAGTGGCACTCAAGGCGGCACCCAAGGTGACACCCAAGATGTCCCTCAAGGTGTCCCCCAAGGTGAGCTCGATGTTTGGATTGAAGAGCAAATACGTAAGAATCAGAATATTACCACAGAAGAACTGGCAAAATTAAGTAAGAAGGGCATTAGGACTATTAAACGTCATATCTCCAAACTTCCAAATATTAGATATGTTGGTCGTGGCTATAGCGGTCACTGGGAGGTTGAGGAAGAGAATAAATGACCAGAACACGACTAGAGGTATTTGAGCATGAAACAGACAGAAGTCGTAGCAGCAATCATACATGATGACGAGGGGCACATCTTTGCAACTCAGCGAGGCTATGGAGATTTCAAGGATTGGTGGGAGTTTCCTGGCGGAAAGATGGAGGCAGGGGAAACACCAGAGGAAGCGCTCGTGAGGGAGATTCGCGAGGAACTGTCTGCGGAGATTAGCGTGGACGAGTTTCTATGTACGTTGGAGTATGATTATCCGCAGTTTCATCTCACCATGCATTGTTATCTCTGTTCGCTGGTGACGGAGGCGCTACATCTGAATGAGCATGAAGCGGCGAAGTGGCTGACGAAGGATGAGCTGGATAGCGTTGACTGGTTACCAGCAGATTTGGAAGTAATTGAAGTGTTGAGGACGAAAGATTCATAGATAGATGACATTAAAAGGGCTCTGTAAATATTACATCAGTTGCATTGCGTTGGAGAGTAACACTACGCTTCGCGCTTCAATGAAGGATGAGCAGTCTTTCATTGGCCTTCCTTGGCTTAACAAGAGTGCTTTGAAGCAGCCTGCAATTGGAGCTTTCCTTCGGGGAAATCTTGAGAAAGAGAAAGATTTACTGATAGGTTACCCTGTACTAAAAACCAAGCATTTCCTTTCACCGCTGTTCATTATACACGTCACTTACAATGACGGGACTCATGGTAAGCCAGAAGGTTTTTCTATTGATGAGGAGCTGCTGATAAACAAGGATATCATAGATAAGTATTCCACGAACGAAATAACGGAGAATATCTATGAACTACGTGAACTGGAAGCTGAACTTGGTTTCACTGAGGGGCATGCAGCGTTTGAAGATTTATCAGAAAAGGTAAGTCTGCTTAGAACTATTCGTCCTGATTGGGAATGGCTAGACGATTTGAATATAGATAATCTGAAGAAGGGTCAAATACAGATTGCTGATTCAGATGGTATTCTGAATCGAGCAATTCTATTTGCTAAAGAGCCAACACCATATACCGTTGGTTTAAGTAATGAGTTGGCCAATCTTGAAAGCTGGGGTGACCTTGATATAAGACATTCTATCTTATGGAAGTTTATTCACAAACAATTTCATAAGAATCTACCTTACACAAAAGAAATTCTTGAAGTACTACCTCTGAATGATGAACAGGAGAAGGCTGTTCGTTCTGCACTGAGTGCAGACGTAACCCTGATAGCTGGTCCTCCAGGAACAGGTAAAACGCAGGTGGTTGCAAACCTTATCATTAATGCAGCAATAGCAGGACAAAACGTTTTATTCACTAGCAAGAATAACAATGCTGTTGACGTTGTTGTAAAGCGCGTAAACGCTTTGAATAAAGAGTTACCATTGGTTCTCCGATACGAAAAGAGTGCTAAACAATGTATCTCTGATTATACTCAACTATGGGAAAAGACAAAAATTAAGAACGATTCGTTTTCTGATGCTATTGATGCATACAAACGCGTGTATTTGAGCTATGATGCCAAGCGGGCGCAAAAGATACAAATTGTCGATAATCGAAACAGATTGGACGAATTGGAACAATCTGTCTGTGCCATAAGAGATAAGTATCAACAGTTGATTGGTGTTCTGACTGACGATGAAGTCAATGCGGTCAAGGATGCATATAGCACATTTGTGGATAATCACAATTCTTTGCAAGAGGGTCCAGGTAGGTTTTTGGATAAGATGTTCAAGGAAAGGTGGGAAAAGAGAATCATAGAAGAATTGAATACTGCTTCCCTATCCATCAATTCTTTTATGGCTAAGTATCATCTCGGGCTGAACGTTACTCCTCAGATGACTGAACGAGAATGTATGTCATTTGATAACGAGTTCAAATCTCTGATGGATGATTTAAGCTTAATTGCCAACTACAATGGGCTTCTTGCACAGATATGCGATTCTGCCTCACTTGAACAACTTGACGCAGCGATGATGAATGAGCATGTGGAACTGCAGGCGAAAGCAAAAACCGCTTGGAACTCGTGGCTGAATCAACATATAGGCACATTTAACACCCAGAACAGAGGCGAACTGCATGATTATATCAGCCTTCTTGAACACAATCGAGTTGACGATTACACGCAAGCATTGAAGCAGATGTTGCCAGTGAGTGCTATTACATCTTTAAGTGCGCGTAGGCGACTTCCATTCAGGGAGGCGGTTTATGACTTGCTCATTATCGACGAAGCCAGCCAGTGTGATATCGCATCTATGATACCTTTGCTAATGAGAGCAAAACGCGTGGCAGTAATTGGTGACAAGCAACAGCTCAATCACATCTGCCTGCTAAGTAAGCAAACGGATTTGTCACTCATACTGGCCAATGAAATTGAGCCAAGATGGTCATATCGTGGCAGTTCTATTTATGATCTCGCAGAAAGTATGACGGAATCAGAAAACATCATACAATTACGTGACCATCACCGCAGTTTCCTTGACATCATTCAATTCTCAAATCAGGAATTCTATGATAACACGCTTCGCATAGCTACAGATTATAGTCGTTTACAGTCGCCCAACAATGGAAAGCCCATTCTTGGTATGCAGTGGATGAATGTGAAGGGAAAGACTGTACGTCCAGAAAACGGAGGTGCTTACAATCTTAAGGAAGCTGAAGGTGTAATCCGTATTCTTAAGCGATTAGCAGTGGAACTGGATTTTGACGGTAGCATTGGTGTTACTACTCCTTTCCATTTACAAGCGGATATGATTACTAAAGCATTGGAGCGAGATGCAGAACTACGTAATCATTTGGAACTTCATAACAAGATACTTATTGATACCGTTCATAAATTCCAAGGCGACGAACGAGATGTAATCATATTCTCTCCAGTTGTATCAGAAGGAACAAAGTCACAGAGTCTGATGTTCCTGAAGTCAACAGGTAACTTGTTTAATGTTGCCATTACAAGAGCAAGGGCTTTGCTAGTAACGGTTGGCGACAAAGAGTATTGCAAGAAATGTGGAGTCAGTTATTTGGAGCACTTTGCAGAATATAGTTGTGGAGAAGATGCGCCCGTCGAATCATCTGAATGGGAGCATCTGTTGCAAAAGGCACTTTCTGATGCAGGTATTCCTGTGACGGCACAATATCATGTGGACAAGTACTATCTTGACCTTGCACTCTTCCATAAAGGAAAAAAGCTTGATATAGAGGTAGACGGAGCTATGTATCACCAGACATGGACTGGCGAGCTATCCTATAACGACCAGTTACGTAATCAGGCACTTATGCGTGAAGGTTGGGATGTTATCCGGTTCTGGGTTCAGCAAGTTCGTGATCAGTTACCTTGGTGCATCGAACAAGTTAAGAACTGGATGGAAAAGGTTGAGAAGCAATCGTAATTCTATATGGACAAACTCTCACCTCAACAACGCCATAAGAATATGGCTGCAATTCGGTCGAAGGACACGAAGCCGGAGATGATTGTGCGTCGTGGTCTGTGGAAACGTGGATTCAGGTATAGGTTGAATCACAAACGGTTGCCTGGACATCCGGACTTGGTTCTACGTAAGTACCGAACCTGCATCTTTGTAAACGGTTGTGTGCCACAGGGACAGGTGACTGACATGTTGATGCTGATGGTAGGGCACAATAGGGTCAGACCCCTTTGTGCCCTTCCGTTCGAGAAAACCTAAAAAGAAAAGAGAAATATGAAAGACCGGTCTTTGAACTTTAGAGTGGTTAAGGCGATTTTGGCATTGCCCGTCACTGTATGTGTTTTGATCCCCGCAATCCTATTGTACCTTTCTGGTTGGCAGT
>CACYXI010000115.1 GCA_902778265.1 uncultured Bacteroidales bacterium
TGTTGTTTCATCCAATATATCACATACTGAGCAATGAATTGACTCTGATCCCTCTTCTGTACATGTTGCTTCCTTGTCTACTGTATACTCTTTGTTCCATTTATGTGCGCAGATGACTATATAACTGACATAGTTATTACTAAATCTCTTCATATAATTCTCTGCATATGACCCTTTTATAACAGTAACAGTCACATGATTATGTTGAAAGCCGCTCCCAAAACTCCCAAAAATAGAATTGCCAATATCATTTAAGCTTTCCGGTAGTGTTATATTTACCGAATCACACCCCCACGAAAACACTTGTTCGCCTAAACTCATTACTCCTTCTTGGATATCTATACTATTCAAACTACTGCATGAAGAGAATGCGCTATCGCCTATTTCCGTCACATTGCCTGGTATCTCTATGCTCGTTAGGCTCTTGCATGCTGAAAATGCGTTATTCCCTATTTTTGTCACATTGCCTGGTATCTCTATACTCGCAAGGCTTTTACATCCTAAAAATGCTCCATTCTCAATACATGTCACATTATCTGGTATCTCAACACTCATAAGGCCCTCACAATAAGCAAATGCGTACGGACCAATACTTGTCATATTATCAGGTATCTTTATACTCTTCAAACCAACACAGTTTCTAAATGCATAATTTCCAAAACTTGTTACATTGTCAGGAATCGTTAAGCTTATAAGGTTGACACAATCTCTAAATGCTTCATCTTCAATACTCGTTACGCTGTCCGGTATCTCTATGCTCGTAAGGCTACTGCATCCAGAAAATGTTCCATTCCCAATTTCTGTTACGCCATCTGGTATCTCTATGCTCGTAAGACTACTGCATCCAGAAAATGTTCCATTCCCAATTTCTGTCACGCCATCTGGTATCTCTATGCTCGTAAGACTACTGCATCCAGAAAATGTTCCATTCCCAATTTCTGTCACGCCATCTGGTATCTCTATGCTCGTAAGGCTACTGCATCCAGAGAATGCATTATCTCCTATACCTGTTATACTGCCTAATATTTCTATGTTCGTAAGGCCGCTGCATCCAGAAAATGCGAAAGCTTCAATGCTCTCTACGCTGTCTGGAATTATTATACTCGTTAGATTGCTACATTCATCAAACGCATGGTACCCAATTCTTAGCAAGCTGCTTGGTAAACTAATGCTCGTAAGGCTGCTACATTCAAAAAATGCATAGTCCCCAACATTCTCTACACTGTCTGGTATCTCCACGCTCGTAAGGCTGCTGCATCCAGAAAATGTATAGCCTCCTATATCTGTTATACTTCCTAATATTTCTATGTTCGTAAGGCTGTTGCATTCAGAAAATGCATAGCCCCCAACACTCTCTACGCTGTCTGGTATCTCCACGCTCGTAAGACTGCTGCATCCAGAAAATGCTCCCGCCCCAATGCTCTCTACACTGTCTGGAATTATTATGCTTGTTAGATTGCTACAATTGTTAAATGCACGTTCCCCTATTGTTCTCACACCGTTCGGTATCTCTATGCTCGTAAGACCGCTACATCCATTAAACGCATAGTCTCCAATTCGTAGCAAGCTGCTTGGTAAACTAATGTTCGTAGGGTTACTACAAAACTCAAATACGGCTTGGCCAATACTAGTGATACCCTCTTCCACTATAATTCTATTAATTCTACTATTATAATTCCTCCAGGGGTTATCTTCTGTATAACCTGATGTCGTAAATGATCTACAGTCTATCATATCTCCGCTTCCGCTTATCCTAAGCGTTAGATCATTCTCTTCCCCTGTTAACGTCCATGTAGCACTTTTCCCACAGTTTCCGGTTTCATAGACGCTACCTGCCCCAGCAAGTTTTGCCTCTTTGCTTTCGCTTTCTGTAGTCACGCCCTCAGTAACTACATCAGGTTCCTCATCCTCTGCCATCTCTACAGACGTGTCAGCAATATCTACAGAGTCAATTTCCTCTGCATTCTCAGTCAGTTCTGTTACCTCAGATGTTTCAGTTTCGCTTTCCTCTGATGATCCAGTTGAATCCTGCACGGGATCTTCACCAGCTTCTGTCGATCCCCCTTCAGGTGCATCCTCATTAGTTTCAACTGTTTCTGTCGTTGCTTCTTCAGCGGCTTCCTCAACAGCCACTGATTCCTGTGCAGTCGTCTCAGCCGCCATCACAGGAACAGTTCCAATACTGCCCGATGCCATGACAACAGCCAATAGCATTGCAATCACATTCTTCTTCATAGTCGTTCCACTCCTGTTCGCTTTTGCAATACAATCTTAATAGGTCTATGTATTAATATGTAATAATAGTATAAAATATGCACTCCAGAAATGAAAGTGCACATTTAGTGCATACTTAAGATTGTCCGCAAAAGCGACCACCCTCTAAAACAGAATCAGTCGTTGAAGATAATCCTGTAGCTCTCAGGATTTGCATCTCTCAGAAATTCGGAGTTGAACTCAAAGAGCGGATACTCACCGTAATTGCTTTGTATCATTCGATTGCAAGCTCTTCCTGCGCCGATGCTTTCAAGCCAGTCACACATTGTACTGTCCAGTTCATCATCGATGGCTGCGTAGAACGGCAGCAGGCCTGTGAGATTTACAGTGAGGTCTCCGAAGTAAGGGTCATTCTCATTGCCCAGATTAATCAGCCCTATATAGAGATTGCCAGTACTGACATAGCGGTCGTAGAAGAATCCGAGTCTGTAATCTTTGTCCATGAAGTGGTAATTGTAAGATTTCATCATGTTCATCCTTTCATATTAGAGAGGAGAGGCAGTAGCTCACGCTACCGCCTGCACCTGTGAACGTCCAAAGAAGCGAGCCTTGTAAGTTGCACCGTCCCCCTTTGCTCCGTAGATGAGCTCGGCTCCGAAGAGTGATTTACTGCCGTGGACGACTTCATATCCGAGCTCTTTCCAACGGTGCCAGGTCTCGGTTTGTTCGGTAATTCCTGCTTCCTGCTTTGCCGTCTGGATCCTGTGAGCGTTGACCTCTACAGCCTTGGCACAAATCCATGCCCGGTGGAGAGCTTCAGAGAAGCAGATTTTGTATTTGCGGAAAATCTTCCACGCTGTTGTCATAATTGCTGAGAGATTGTATTTTTTCATCCTGTTGCTCCTTCCTATCTCATGACTCCGTACTCATCATTGACGGACTGCAATATCGGCATTATTTCCTGTATCATCTCACTGCCTTTCATGCCCTGCTTTCCTGCCACTGTATCAATGAGCATGCACAGCACTGTCATCTGTCTATAGATGTCGAGATTGTTAAGCTGAGTAGCGATATCTCCGAATACTTCCATATCTTCCAAGATGTTCATCATGATCCTCCTTGTTTTTGCAGGTTTGAGGGGATTGCTCCCCTCGCCCCGATTGTTGTTTAGGCTACAGCTCCGAGCTGAGACATCAAAGATACGTATTGAACCCAAGAAATATCGGTTACAGAACTACGATTGCATGCCCTAAGAGCTCGCTCCAGACTCATGCTTTCTCCCGCATTGAGGCAAGCTGTCTTCAGCTTCTCAACTTCTTCTGCGCCGATACGTTCTGCGCCGTGCTCTTTTAGGAAGGCCTTTGTAATCTTTCTTGGCTTTTCCTTCTCCTGTGTGGTCTTCGTGTGATACTCATCGCTGTCTGGGTCAAGCGAAGTGTCAGAGATTGCAAACAACGCACACAATGCGTATCGTCTTGCGTAAGTCGAACAACTGCCAGTCTGTTGACTGGGGTCTAGAGCCCTCTTGCCGTCTGTACCCTCTCTTGCAAAAGCGGACACCGTTTCAGAGTTGCCATCCTCATCAGTAATCTTAACGGTGGCCTTGATGTAAACGTTCTGCCCGACCTGTACAAGGTCATCTGTAATAACCATCTGCAAATTGTACTTGAGAAGTAAAGGCTTGACAGTCATGAGGATATCGGATGTGTTGCGGAATGCGTACTTGGCAAAACTGTTAAACTGGCCTTTGGGGCAAACCAACTCGTTCTGCAATTTGGTAAGGTTCTTAATCATGGGTAATCCTTTCTGACGGTCTTACCATCTACCGACAGGGAATATGTTCACTCTTCGTTAAGCAGTCTGATGATGTCCTTTGCTTCCTCTCTCGTATAACCGAGTTCATAAATGAGTACATCCAAAAGTGTCATGGGGTGTTCTCCTCTCTGATTGATCGGGGGGATTAGCTCCCCCCTCTGTGGTTTACGCTGTCTGTCTGAAGTGCTTCACCATTGCAACAGGGATTGAAAAATCCACTGCTATGTCGAACTCTGTCAGCTCGCTGTTCCTCAGCTTCTCATTGAAGACCTCAGTCATGTTCTCCGTGCTGAGCCAGTTCTTGAAGCTCTTGATGCTGATTCGGTAATCATCGCTGTGATTAATCTCGGAAGCGTATCTCTCTGTATTGCTCATATCCTTGTTCTCCTCTTTGGTGAGAGAGTGGCTTATGCCACCCTCTCGACTCTGTAGTATCCAATCTCTGCGAGATAGTCATTCGCCTCATCGTATGTGTAGTGTTCTACCAGTAAGAAGTAGATTTCTTCGGGTGTGAGCTGTCCGAGCTCTGTATAACCGTCATCCTCATATGCGCCTCTGGCGAGCTCTTCCTGCGTGTCGTAGTAATCCTCAAAGTTCGGATTCGGAATCGCCTCTCTGATTCTCTCATCGATGAGCTTTTCGCCTCTGCTGTAGACTGCCTTGTCAGCTCTGAGGTTGAACTCTGCGACCATCTCTTCGTATGTTGTCATAATGTATCTCCTCTCGTATAACGATATCGTGTTATCTGATGAGTCTATTGTATCACGATATCGTTATATATCAAGAGACAGATTGCACAAAAATAACACGCTAGCGTTATACAAAATATATAACGATAGCGTGTTACACGGCGTTTATGATATGAAATTGAATCATGAATGGCAGGGGGGGTATTTTAACTCTCTGTAAACTGATCAAGTGAATACCCTCTAAACCAGATGGATCCACACAGCAGCTTTTATTTATTCCTGCTCGATTCCTTCAAGTTCTGCCAACTTTTCCAGAACCGCCTCAACAGTGAATCCATTTACTGAGTTTCCGGTATTCTTGATTCGTTCCTTCGTCCCCTTAGGGAATCTTATCAGAACCTTGTCGTAGTTCTCCTTCTCGTATTTCGCCGTGGCTCTCATGTGCGCCTCGGTTGCTTTCTTCTTCTCATCTGACATATCGTTCACCCCTATCTATAAGTAATCCAGTAAAAGCTGTATTTGAAATCAGAATAACACGATATCATTATATATTCAAGCACGATATCGTTATCACACCAGACTGTGCAGGATCCGCGTCGATTGTCAGTCGTGCTCGGAGATCCTTACATGTCTGGCAGGAGAGTCACAATCGCAATCATCACACGAACATCTGTTGAAGCATTCCCTTCTTGTATTCTTTCATCGCTTCGAGTTTACGCTGATGCAGGGAGATGAGGGTATCGAGGTTTGTTAGTGTGTCTGATATTTTGAACTGTTCATCGATTGATGGACAGTATATCATTGTGTCTCTTATCTGCTCCAAGCTTAATTGTGGCATTGATAATCCAGTTTTTATTTTTTTGTATTTCCTCTGCTGTATATCTGTCGCAAGCGATTGATATACAAAGTATGGAACTGCGTCACGAAGTACTCTTACTCTTGCAGTATGTTGATTGATATTAGCTTTTTTTATTATTTTGGGTACAATTCCGACCTTACCAATATCACCAGTAATTGCAATTAAGATATCATCACCAGTAATCTCAGAGCGCTTTAACACTTCGTTGGCCTCTTCAGAAATGAAAGAATAGTCACCATAAACGAACTGATTATCCTTAATTGCGTCATTTCTAAAGAACAAGATTCCATTATCTACCCAATCGAAACCGTAAGTAGTAGGCGTTGCGCCTTTCGTAATAAAATCTGAAATATCACCCAACTTACGTCGTTCCCACTCTCCAGTAAATCCCGGGAACCTCACCTCAGGCACCGACTCGCCTTCCTTCGGGAACATATTCTGGAGCATGCCTTTTTTGTATTCCTTCATCGCATCGAGTTTGCGCTGTTGGAGAGTGATAAGGCTGTCAAGGTTCATCAAGAATGCGCCTATTTCTTTCTGCTCTTCTATCTGAGGAAACATAAAGGAAAGATTCTGACATGTATCCTTATTTATTCCTGCTTGCGCTCCACCAGCCTGAAACTTCAAAATGTAGTCTTTGTTTTTTTGGAATATATAGAACAACATTTTAGAATCTAATAAATCCGTTTCAAAGGCCATCACAGACTGGTTAGCACTTGAATCACATGTTAAATATGCGCTTTTTCCGCAAGTCGCCCCTGTCATAGCAAGTAATGCCGTGTCTCTTTTGATTATTTTTGCAGAGCTTTTCTCAAGCCCCAGCTTTGTTATTTTTGTTTTAATATCCGACTCATAAATATAACAATCCTGAATATTACCTGATGGCAACCAATTAACATCACCATTTTCCCAATACTCCTTTTGAGATGTTGATGGTGTTCCTCCAGCAAAAATATTACAGCATTCCCCTAACTTACGCTGTTCCCAATCGTCAGTGAATCCCGGGAATCTTACCTTGGGGACATTCTTCTCACCTTTCATCATCTGCATGTCCCTCCTCAGAACGGATAATCCAGTCCAAGCAGTCTGAACGATTCCTTCAGCTCGGCGGATTCCTTCTCAATCTCTGCATTGATATCATCAATGTTGCTCTTGACTTTAGCCAGATCGACCTCTGGCACATCTTCAGAAGAGTCTACATATCTGGGGATGTTCAAGTTGAAGCCGTTCTCACGAATTTCATCCATTGATGCGACATGAGCGAACTTGTCAACATCCTTCCTGTTCTTGTAAGCTTTGAAGATTTTCTCGATATGCTCCTGCTCAAGAATGTTCTGGTTCTTGCCGGGCGTGAACTCCTTCGAAGCATCGATGAACATGATGTTGTCACTATTGCCGTTGCGGTTCTTCCTGCACACAATCACACAGACAGGAATGCCGGTACCGTAGAACAGCTTTGCGGGGAGTCCGATGATGGCATCGATCACATTCAGCTTCTCGATCATGTATCTTCTGATAGTTTCCTCAGAACTGCCACGGAACAGGACTCCGTGAGGCAGCAGGCATGCGATCCTGCCGTCATCGTCCATGTGGTAAATCATGTGCTGTAGGAACGCAAGGTCAGCCTTCGTCTTAGGGGCGAACTTACCATAGGAATTGAACCGGGGGTCATCAGCCATCTGATCGGGTCTCTGAATATGAGCGCTGTACGGTGGATTAGCGACCTGTATGCGGAACGTCTTGCCCTCGAAATTATCTTTTGCAAGGGTGTCATCGTTGTAGATGTGGAAGTTCTGGTACTTGATGCCTCGCAGAATCATGTTCATCCTGCACAGGTTGTAGGTCTGAGCTGTCAGTTCCTGTCCCCAGAAACGTCTCACGTTGGTGTGATTCTGCAGGCGGAGAAGCAGAGAACCAGAACCGCAGGTCGGATCGCAGGCATCCTGCACATTGGAAAGTCCCTCTGATGCGAGCATGCAGAGGAGCTCTGCCGGTGCGGAAGGTGTGTAGAATTCTCCTGCTTTCTTTCCAGCTGTAGCCGCAAACTGGCCAATCAGATACTCATAGGCATTGCCGAGGATATCAATCTTGGTATCAGCCAGGTCTATGGTAATCTCAGCGAGCGTAGCGATAATCTTGGACATGACAAGGGAGCGGTCTTTGACAGTACGCCCAAGCTTGGTGGAGTCAAGGATCATATCGTCAAACAGACCTTCAAAGGCATCCTCAGACTCAGTCCCCATGGTCGATTCCATGACACTGTTGATAGCTGCCTGTAGGTACTCGATATCAAAATTGCTGTTTTCCACTTGCTTGACCATAACAGGGAAGAGGTATCTGGGCTCAATGAGGTAGCCGAGGTCTCGGAGTGCTTCTTCAATTACTGCATCCTTGTAGTCTTCAGATTCCCATGCTTCCTCAAAGGTGATGCCGTCATCCTTCAGAAGGTTGACCATATAATCCTCTTCACGTTTTGATAGGTAGTAATAGAAAATCATGCCGAGGATATAGTTCTTGAACTCATAGGCTTCCATGGATCCACGGAGGCTGTTTGCCATTGCCCATAATTTGGATTCAAGTTCCTGCTGGTGCTGATTGATACTGTTGTCTGCCATATTGTTGCTCCTTACTGATATTTTTCTGCAAATCTCTTGATAAACTCAACGATGCGCTTCACAAGGGAACGCTTCTTCAAGAGTCCCATCGGCTTGGTGATGCTGTCTCGGATCTCGCCCTCGTCAATCATTTCCGAGAACTCGTATTCTGCGATGTGCCTCGTCAGCACTTCACGCTCCACATCATTTTCAGAGAGGAACGTGTCGATATCTTTCTGACGCTCCTGTGCTTCAAAGTCTTCGTATGCTCCTTCAATATCATCTTTGACGAGTCCTTGCTCCAGAACATCCAAGAAAGCTTGAAGAAGGTCAATCTTCTTGTACAGCTCACTGTTGCTGGAACGCTCCATGAGCCTGCGGATATTATCAATATCCTGCTGACGCTTCTTGTTATCCTTAAGGTCAATGCTCCGAATCAGGTTCATGATGTAGGCGACATTGATGTGGTCAGACTCTATGAGCTCTATGCAGAAGTCTACATCATCAAGGACAGATACCTTTTCAATGTCGTTCTTATGCCTCTGGTAAATGAGGAAGTACTTGCTCTTGTAATCTTCATACTCCTGCTCAGAGAGATTCAGCTTGTCCCTTTCATACCTGTATTCCACAAAGGTTTGCAGAGAGGTCTTGATCTTTGAGAGCGCCTTGAAAATCTCTATGAACTCCTTCTGGTCGTCCTCGCTGAACATCGTATCGACCGATGACGGGATAGGAGCAACCTCTCGGAGATTATCGACCAGTTCATTGAATTTCTCCACGAATTCATCAAACGAAGGAGTCAGTATTCCTGTCGTATCATGAGTCTGAGAGAACAGGCACAGAGCTTCATCTGTATTCTGTTTGAGATTGCGGTAGCATACAACGATACCGAACGGTTTCGTCTCTTTCTCGACACGGTTCGTCCTGCTGAATGCCTGTAGAAGGTCATGATACTCAAGATATTTGTCAACATACAGGACGTCCAGTGGCTTGCTGTCAAAACCTGTGAGGAACTGCTTCACGACAATAAGGATGTCGAGCTGTTTGGTCTTCTTGCCCTTCACACGGTCAGAGATATCCTTGCGGTATGCTTCGTAGGTCTCAGTGGAGAAGTTCGTATCATACATCTTGTTATAGTCCTTGATGATACGTTCCAGAGAGTCCCTAGAGTGCTCAGCCTTTCCTTCGCCGTCCTCGTTCGCACCGTAAGTGAAGATTCCGGAGATGTTGAGGTCATGGTCGATGCTTTTGAAGATATCATAATATTTGATGAGTGCAGGTATAGACCATACTGTAAACAGCGCTGTGTATTGCCTGTTCCTTGTCTTTGATTTATGGTTGGCGATAATATGGTTGGCGATCATCGTCATGCGCTCTTCAGCACCCATGACCTCGTCAATATCAATGCCCTGCACCATCTGCCTGTCGTTGACATCATAATCGCCTTCAACGGTCTTTATATACTCCACATGGAATCCGAGCACGTTGTTGTCAAAGATTGCATCCTTTATAAGGTAGGTATGCAGGCACTCGCCAAATAGGGAAGCAGTGGTCTGGACAATGTGTCCTTCGGTCTTGCCGTTGATCTCGAATCTGGGAGTACCAGTAAATCCGAAGAACTGTGCTTTGCGGAAGTGCCGTACGATGTCCTTGTGCATGTCTCCAAACTGGGAGCGGTGGCACTCGTCAATGATGAATACCACTTTCTCATCCTTATAGGAATCCATGACAGATGCATAGCGTTTGTTGTTGACGGCATTGGACATCTTCTGGATGGTCGTCACGATGAGATGGACGTCCTTCTTCTTCATCTGGTCAACGAGCACAGAGGTATTGTCAGTGACATCCACAGAGCCAGGTTCAAATTTGTTGAACTCTTCCATGGTCTGGGAGTCCAAGTCCTTACGGTCAACAAGGAATATCACCTTCTTGATTCGGGGTTCCTGTGCGAGGATCTGTGCTGTCTTGAAACTAGTCAGAGTCTTTCCAGAGCCAGTGGTATGCCATACATATGCATTCTTATTAGAAAACTTCGCCCGGTCTATGAGCTTCGAAGCCGCATAGACTTGGTACGGGCGCATTATCATAATGGCTTTATCCACGTCGTTCAGCACCGTGTACCGAAGGAACATTCTAGTCAGATGGTCTCTTGCCAAGAACGTGATGGAGAAATCCCTCAGATTGGTGATACGAATGTTGTCCTCATCCGTCCAGAAGAATGTGAGACTGTACAAGATGTCCTTGTCACTGTTGGAAAAATACTTTGTATCTACACCGTTGGAAACTACGAAGCACTGGATGTAACGGTACAGGCCGATATAGGAATGCTTCTTGTAGCGCATGATCTGGTTGATCGCCTGCCTGAGATCCATGCCCCTGCGCTTCAGCTCAATCTGTACAAGAGGAAGACCATTGCAGAGGATTGTCACATCATATCTATTCGTATACTTGCCAACAACCGTAGTCTGATGTGTGACCTGCCAGATATTTTTGGTGTGGTCTTCATCAATGAAGCTCACGTATACCTTGCTGTTGTCATCGCGCTCAAGGACGTACTTATCCCTCAGTACCTTTGCAGATTCGAACACGGAACGTCCGAGCATGTAATTAAGGAGCCTGTCCCACTCTTTGTCAGAAAGTGGAACGTCCCCGAGTTTTTCTCTGTTAAACTTATAGAACTGCTCTCGGAAATTGGCAAGCAGGGCATCGTAATCCTTGATGGTGACAGACTTATATCCCTGCTCGTTCAGCTGTTTTATGAGCTGATTCTCCAACTCGGCTTCGCTCTGGTATCCCATAGGTGAATGCTCCTTGTATTCATATGTATTATGGATGGTCTGCTGTTATGATAGCACGAATTTCATGCGCTTGCCAAAATGCATTACTGTCCATTGAAGCTTGGTCATTTATTTGCCAAGCTATCCAATGAGGCTCACTGTTATAAGATTAATTAATCATTTAATCATTCGTAAAAAAGATTAATTTAAATTATTATATTGTATTCTATATTTAAATATGCTAATATATAAATTTTATGCGCATTTGACTTTCTCTCATATTCATTATATACTGTTCATATGGTTCCCGAATGGCCAGAGCTCTTCTGTATTGAAGACCTCTGGCTTTCAACGGAGCCGTATTTGTACCTATTGCTGATTAAGTAAGATTTAGAAGTGAAGGCGTATCACGTTTTCACCACCAATTGGAATATCACCAAAACAAGAGAGAAATAAGGAGGAAAATGATAGTTATGATTAGCACAATGAATGGCTAGGATTACGGATGAAAGGGTTTTACAGTACCTCACAGAAAACTGTTTGATTGACTTGAACGATGTCTGCTCAAAAATCGAAATGAACGAGCGGAAAGGATTAATAGAGAAGCATCATTATTGGCAAGGAAAGAATGGTTTATGGTATGTCCACATCCCAGACAGCACAAAGCCGTCAGGAAGGAGGCTTGTAAAAAGAAATACAGAAAAAGCGATTCAAGACGTCATTGTGAAGTACGAGCGGCAGTTTGCAGATAATCCAACTTTTGAAGACATGTTTTACGAGTGCTATAAGAACAAGCTGGAGCTTGGCAAACTAAGCAAATCGTCTTATGACCGCTACGTACAGGTATACAAGAGACACTACCCTTCTTTTGGAAAGCAGTTCGTCAAGAATCTCTCTGACACAGATTTCATCGACTTCCTTGAAAGGCAAATCCCGGAGCACGAACTAGGGTCCAGAGCTTTTTCACTGCTTAAGACCATCACCAGAGATACCCTTAAGTATTGCAAGCGCAGAAAATACATCAACTGGAGCGCCGAGCAAATGCTGCAGGAACTGGATGTCTCTGATCGCGACTATTACAAGCGATACAAAGAGGATTGTGAAGAGGTCTTTGACGAGGAAGAAACCGCCAATATGGTGTCCTATCTGACCGAGAATCATGATACACGCAATGACGCAGTACTGCTCATGCTGATCACCGGGATGAGAGTAGGTGAAGTTGTTGCCTTAAAACATGAAGATATCGACCCCAAAGACAACCTTGTCAGAGTCAGACGGACTGAGACTCGCTTTAAGGAAAATGGCAAGGACACATACGATATTAAGGACAGCCCCAAAACCAGCGCAGGCAACAGGGATATTGTCGTTCCGAGGAATTTCAGTGGTTTCATCCAAAATCTGTTTTTTTCATCAATGAATAAGGAATTTGTCTTTGAAGAGGACGGAGCCAGAATCACTTCTCTCCTTGTTCGAAAGCGTCTGTATAAAATATGCAGAACTTTGAAGATTCCTCAGAGGTCTCCTCATAAGATTAGGAAAACCTATGACAGTATCCTGCAAGATGCAAATCTTGATAAGCGGTTCGTCACGGATCAGATGGGGCACTCAAATATATCTGTATCCGAAAACCATTATCACCGCAATCGCAAAAATACACGTCAAAAGAGAGAGCTCATTGACGCAATACCCGAATTCCAGAATCTGGCATAAAAAGTGATTGGTTACCTTATTGGTTACCTTTCCATATTATGCAAAAGCAAAAGCCCCAGAAACCCTTTATTTATGGGCTTCTGGGACTCAATCATCGAGCTGGCAACGAGAATCGAACTCGTGACCTCCGCACTACCAATGCGACGCACTACCGACTGTGCTATGCCAGCTTACATATTGTCTTGGCGACAACATG
>CACYXI010000116.1 GCA_902778265.1 uncultured Bacteroidales bacterium
AGACTCACTCTTTTATGCCACAGACAGTGCTTTGGCTGCCGTTGGTAATATCTTAAAAGTAAATTACTCATTATAAAAATCTTTTTGCACAGTTACTTACATGTCATAATTTAGTTGTTTATTATATGTAAAGAAAAACTTCAAAATCAAAAACATGTCACACCTTTCCACAATTTCAGCAAACACAATTTTTAATGTGTCACTTTACCTTTCAAGGATACATTAACATGTCCTTTATTTGCATCATGAGATAACCATCCTATTTTTTCTTTTCCTCGTTTAGATAATTGGACATCCCATTCAAATGCCTCACCTTTAGTTCTTGAAGGTTCTTTTGTCCAAATATTATCAAACTTATCCACATACCCTTCTTTTGTTCTTGTTAGTTTGCCTGTTTTTAAATCACTCGCCTTTGGAACAAAACGGATTCTTCCAGAAGTCGGTAATTGTGCTTGTTTTATTGAAGATTTTAAGCTCTTAATACTCTTAGTAATTACTTGCAAAGATATTGGAGTCGTTTTAGAACATACAATTCCTGTTGTCTTTGACGGAGCAATAACAGACAAAACGTCAGCAATAGAAAAGCCAATATCCATCAGATCATCACAAATAGATTGCTTTAATACGGCACGCGGCTCTCTATCTATGAATTTCACTTGATATAAAGCTGCAATATCGGCATCACTTACGCCATCCAATTTTTGAACCTCTGAAGGCCTCATAGACTTCTTTATTAAATTAGCATTGATTCTATCAGGAGCAAACCATTGAATAATTGTTGCTTCAATCTGATCTAAGCCATTTACAGCAGAATGGAATATTTGGTCAAGGCCAAAACCATAGTCTCTATAATAAAAATCTGTAGGCTCATCCTGCATACCATTAACATCATATAATTTTATTGGATTGTTATGACAATAAATATACGCACCAATATTTACATACTTCTCCGCCAACGGATCCACCCCATACCACATACTTGTGAGTGGGTTCATGTAACGGGCACCATAATAGTACAGACCGGTCTCTTCGTCAAGTTCCTTGCCGTTAAACTTGTATGGGAGATCTGCACTTGAAGAGTGCTCATCTACAAGAAGCTCACCATAAGGGAGATAGGCATCATACTGGGTTACGTTAGCTTGCTGGTCGGTGATATATGATGTTGAGCCAAGATGGTCAGAGTGATAGTAGAAAGTCTCTTCCACCTCTGACGTGTCGCAAGCCACATAGCCATAGCCTGCCACGGCATCATCTGGATTCTCAGAGAACCCCATGCGAGTGGTGCACCTGGATTTGAGCCTGCCTCCGTGTTGATTACAGGACGCTGCACCCAGTTCTCTGGCACGCTGTGGTCGCCCAGTGAGTCGATAAGAACGTTATAGCCAACACCCGTTACCTCTGGGTCGGCATAGCTACCCTTCATCGTTGGAAGACCAGGAGCCACACCTGCCTTTCGATAGTATGCCTCACGCTGATTCTCTATCTGATTCATACGCTCGGCATAGTCCTGCTGACCTGCCGTTACGTTGCTTCCATTAGAGCCATACACGTTGCGGAACTCGCCAAGTCCAAGACGGCTTGCCACGCGCTTATCGCCTATGAAATAACGCTTTCCTTGCCCAGTTTATTGCTTGAAAGCGAAGCTTTTTATCTTGTGAAGAAATAAGGCCAAAACAAGGAAGCATTTTCGTTTATAGTCCATCATTAGTTCATCACTTCTCCATCGCAAGTCCATCGAAATGATGGACTTGCGATGGAGTAACGATGGAGTTGCGATGGAGTATCTTCGAAGGAAGAGCGGAATTTCTTGCAAGGAAAGCCTCATGTTGATGAGATTGAGAATCAAGAAAGAGAGAAAGAAAAATCCCCACACCGCCAAGGATTCACGAGGAATCGCTTGGAGTGTGGGGATTTACAAACACTATACCATTCTGCTATTTAAGTTCATATTGTGAATATTTTGCAGACTTATAATCATCATACACAAAATCCACGAACACATCAAAAACAGACAACTTATCCTCTGTCAATAATAAGAGTACCCAAAAGTAAGAACAAGGGGATTAGATCCATTGTTCTTCATCTGATGTTTGCTTAATATATGCAGATATTTGTTTTACATATATCCATTTTGCATCAAGACTAATTTTTTTCCCATCTGCAATATTTGTAATACAAACGTGTTTTCTTCCCTTATTATTTGAAATAGCAAAATGGCAATTCATACCATTCGTAAGATTGAAATCGATAAGTTCAATACCAATAAAAGCAATCTCTAATTGAACGGTATTAATTTCTTGCAACAACCATTTAGATGGCATATTCTGTGGTAATTCCAAAGTGTCTAATGTTATACGAATTTCCGCATCTTCACCTGGTGTTATTACCATTTTTACAATTTCCACATTTTGTAAATCTGGCATTTTTTCTTTGTAAATCATTGATATGCATTTTGCATCTTCAAATAGAGAATAATCCATATAATTTTATTTTTTTGAGAAAACATAATGTCCTTTTGTATTTGGATATTTTCCAGTTCGGGGATTAGCTTTTGGACGGACGTTAAAATGTGGTTTTGCAGCATCTCCACTAAACTGAGGATGTCCCAATGAATGTTCTTGTATTATAACTTCTCCATTAGGTCCATCAAAATGATACTCCCTTGATTGGATAGGTTTACCATATTTATCTAACATCCGTTTTCCTTTACTGTCTGTTAAATCCACTTTGTCATACTGCTTATTGTTGCATTTTTTTGGATGTTGAGACATTGGTATACCAACATCACGTTTTGCTTGTCTAAATTCAGCTCTTCTTGTTACCTTTGATGTCCTGTTTGCCGTTTTTGCAGTTTTTCCAGCTTTAACTACCGATGAAGCCTTGACCGCCTTTGCCGCAGTCTTACCCGCTCTATAGGCTTTTATAGCCGTACCTGCACCACCTGGAACAAAAGGTACAGCTGTAGCTGTAGCATCCGCAGCAACTCCAATTCCATCAACAATAGCAGCACCTATGTTTCCTGCTTTTACATTGTCAATAAGACTCGCTACTCCTATTGCAACATTTGCTGCATCCCATATCGTTTCTACAGCTTTTCCATCAGGATCCACCAATTTCACAGGATTGCCCAAGCAATAGACATAGCTGCCACTGAGGACATATTTCTCCGCCAACGGATCCACCCCATACCACATACTGGTGACTGGGTTCATGTAACGTGCACCATAGTAGTACAGACCGGTCTCTTCGTCAAGCTCCTTGCCATTGAACTTATATGGCAGATCGGCACTTGAAGAGTGCTCATCAACAAGCAATTCGCCGTAAGGGAGATAGGCATCATACTGGGTTACGTTTGCTTGCTGGTCGGTGATGTATGATGTAGAGCCGAGATGGTCTGAGTGATAGTAGAAGGTTTCTTCCACCTCCGACGTATCAGCAGCCACATAGCCATAGCCTGCCACTACATCATCTGGATTCTCAGGAGAACCCCATGCGAGTGGTGCACCCGGATTTGAGCCTGCCTCCGTGTTGATTACAGGATGCTGCACCCAGTTCTCTGGCACGCTGTGGTCGCCCAGTGAGTCGATAAGTATGTTATAGCCCTTGCCCGTTACCTCTGGGTCGGCATAGCTACCCTTCATCGTTGGAAGACCTGGAGCCACGCCCGCCTTTCGATAATAAGCCTCACGCTGATTCTCTATCTGATTCATACGCTCGGCATAGTCCTGCTGACCTGCGGTTACGTTGCTTCCGTTAGAGCCATACACGTTGCGGAACTCGCCAAGTCCGAGACGGCTTGCCACGCGCTTATCACCAATGAAATAGTGCTTGGTGAAGCGATGACGATTGACGGTTATGATACTTGCAGGATAGAGCGTGAACTCGTCTGTCTCATGGAAAGTGATGCCCTGCGGAGCACCGTTGATATATACGCCCTCCATGCTTCCGTGACTCTTTATGATACGCTCACCACCTGCGTTGTAGGTGTAGCGACTCGTCTTGCCATTATCGGAGAGCACCATGAGGCGGTTGTCCTCATCCCAGAACATCTCGCGTGTGGCATCGGTAGAATCGTTCTCCACGAGGATAGGATTTCCGTTGGCATCATACGTGTAGTGCTCATGCCCTATCTGGGTAGGAGCCGTAGGATGCTCAGCACTCTCGTACTTATACGCAAGGTTGTAGCTCTGCGCCACGGATGTACTGTCAACTGTCTGAACCTTGGTCAAAGGCTCACTCATCTTGCCGAAGGTCATGCTCATGGCATACTTTATGTCCTTTGCAGAACCATTGGCACTCGTGAGGCGGTTGAGCATATCGTAGGTGTAGTTATGTGTGCTTGCACCACCAAGATTAGACTTTCCCTTACCAGAGTTGACGATAGACAGGATATTATCAACAGCGTCATAGCTATACTTGTTCTCCATGATGCTATCGTTGCCAGCCTTAAGCATCATAGATTGCAGACGCTCACGCTGCTTGTCGTATGCGTAGGTGGTCTCCGTACCATTGCCGAGCTTCGTATATACGGTATGGCCGTCCTTGTCGTAGCCGATCTTTTCTACAATAACGCTTTCCTTGCCCAGTTTATTGCTTGAAAGCGATTCTATTTGTCCTGCCTCGTTGTAATGATAGGTAACCACCTCACCGTCAGGATATGTCATGGTGCGGACACGGTTCCAACTATCGTATGTAGCACCATACACATAAGTGCGGATATCCGAGAGCGAAGCCATAACGGTACGCACGGTCTTGGTCACCTCACCCATCTTGCCATAATAGTAAGCCTCACCACCGCTGGCATCCTCAACGAGCATCAATCGACCAGCACGACCATACTTTTCGTCCGGTCCACCGTATGTATAGGTCACGCGGTTGAAGAGATTCTCAGGATAGAGCACCTCCTTCAGTCGGTTATATTCGTATGTGTAGGTAATGCCCGCATCGGCAGATATCGTCTTCTTGATCTGAGCCGTGAGCTTCTTTATGAGATTACCCGCAGCATCGTAGGTACATTCCACCTCTCCTGCATCTGGATGATTTATCTTAGTCTTCTGACCGAGAAGGTCATACTCGTATGTGGTGGTAGAGCCGTTAGGATGATGCACGGCAAGCACCTGACCAACAGGGTCGTAGTCGTAGCTCACCACTATCTCACCATTCTCGCTATGCTGAACGGTGGCGCGGTTTCTGCCCTTGGCATCGGTATAGCTCTCTGCATGATGGGTTAGGGCATCAATAACCGTGGTCTCAAGCATATTCTCGCCATCGCGAGCCACAATGGCATACTCGCTCTTTGTGGTAGCTCCATCGGCAAGACGAACCTCCACAGGGTGATCCTGAGCATCATACTGGGTAGTAGAAACAGGATCGCCTATAGCCTTACTGTACTGGGCAATGTTGCCAATACTCTCGGTCGTAGGATAGTAAGCAGCCACGTTTCTTCCGAAGGCATCAACCACGGCACGTCCGCTAACGATAGATACTTTCTCGTTCCGTGTGCCATTCCAGATGACGCCCGTCACCTTGGTCTGAACGGCACGCATCAGCGAGTCGGCAAACGTGTAGGTGTCTATGTTGCCATCCTGAGAGTAGTGCGTGGTATGGGCAAGACGGTTGGCAGCGTCATACTCATACTTTATGGTGAACGGCTGTCCGCTCTCTATCTCGTAAGGAGCAAGGATAGTAGCAGGGCGACCGAGAGCATCATACGTGTATTCCATCCTTGCGCCGTTAAGGTCAATGGTAGTGTCTGGAGCAAGCCACAGAGCATCGTACGTAGTGCTTGAAGTATAGCCGAACGCATCCCTTACGGATGTGATGAGAGAGTGATACGTATCATCATACTCATACTCATAGAACATCTTTTCGCCCTTATAGTTCTCTGGCTTTATAGACCTCACCACGTTGCCGTAGTCGTCATACGCCATACTGAACACCGACTTCTTATCGCCGTTGTTGTACATAGTGATCTTGACGATCTCGCCCTTATCGTCAATCTCCGTGCTACGCTCACGATAAGTAACACCATTGCTCTTCACCTTGATGCTCTGCGGAACGCTCACTATGTAGTTATGCTCATCATTCTTCTCGTGATACCCAATCTCAGCATCCATCACCACATCGGCAGCCGTCTCCTTATAGGCTATGAGATTGCCGTAGTCATCGTAGGAATTCTCAACCATAGTAGAGAGTGAATCCTTGCAACCTTCCACGAATGTGTTTTGGACGAGCTTTGCCAACTGAGGGAACTGCACCTCCCCACCATTCTGAGCCTTGAGTTCATAGGTATAGAGCGACTCCTGCAACTTATCGCCATTGGCGGTAAAGAGAGCCTCGCTCGTAACGAGCGCATGGAGGTAGTAGTCGTGGTTGTCAGCGTAGGTCTGAACCGTGTAGCGGTACACCTCACCACCATTCTCCGTATCAATCTGATTGGTGCGCACTGTGCGGAAACCATAGAAATCGCGCTCCCTACGGTCACGGTAGCCACCCTCATACTCAAAGGTATTCTTGCTTGCCACCGCACCATTCTCCTCATAACCGCCAATGCTCTCAACGGACGACATCACCCACTGACGACCCGGATGCTCGAAGCTTGGCTTAGTCTGCTCGTAGGAGATGGTGTAGCGGCCACCGAAAGGAAGGATGACAGACTTCAGCTTGTTGGTGCGACCAGTCAGATTAGGGTAGAAAATGAGCGAATCGGCATCGTTACTCTCTACAAGATCAGGCAGACCGTCACCATCAACATCCATGATAGCCGCAGTAGTGCGGTTGACACAATCAGAGGCGGCATAAGTTGCTCTTGTTGTTACACTTACAAATGCGCAAGGAATAGTAATTGCAAAATCACCATGCCCTGAGATTGCCGTTGACAAATTAGATCCAAGGCTTGCATTCTTCAGATTATTTGCCTTTTCATATCCATCGCCTGTATTTATCAATACCTGAACCTCATTATTATCTGTATATGACAATGCATCTGGCAAACCATCACCATTGACATCAAGATAAGTAACATTATTCTGAGTTGTTACCTTTGTACCATCAATACCACCAGATATGCAGGCTGTACCGTTCACACCAAACCTGAATCCGAGGCCAGCGCCCCATGTCTCGCTACTTGATGAGGTCATTGACGAGATTCCTCTATCCATATCATCAGAGAAATCATATCCAAGATTAAATCTAACCCTGTCGCCCATCACCATATCAGGCAGGCCATCGCCATTTACATCTATCCATTCACGTTTAGCCTTAGAAGATGATTGAGCAAACGACCCACTTGCACCAACAGAGCCAAAGGCATGCTTGTTACCCGTAGCAGCTTTTACTCCTGAATTTGAAGAGTTATTTCCTGCTTCATTACTATCAACCTGTTTGTCGCCCTTATTTGCATCATCAGCAACTACCTCTGCACCATTGGCATCGCCATCGCCATCAAATTTGAAGCTCAAGTTAACACCTGCATTTATGGAAGCACTTTCAGTTTCAGTCAATGGGGTAGAAACCGTGGTTGGAGTTACATGATCTTCCAAAACTCCATTGCCTTTAGTGAATTTGATTTTAATGTCTTCATCATCATCCTTAACCCAATCAGGATAACTGTCTCCATTCATATCTATAGCTGAAACCGTAGTATATGAATCCTGATTACTTATACTTCCACTGAATTCAAGATAGGCAGCCGCACTTGCAGCATAACCATCAGAAGAAGCCTTGTTAACCAGAATAGGAGCAGCAAGGGCATCATTAAGGTTTGAAGTTTCAAAAACATCAACCTTAATTTCATCCACACCAAGACGAGAAGGACGCATTTTCTTACCATCTACATAAGCGCAGTCTGTCATACTTGCATACAGACCTCTCTCAATGCTATACGACATTGTATAGAATCTCTGCTCGTTGACAGGCGTTATCTGATTTTTTAATGCTTCCTTATCATTAGTCTTTTGGTATTGTTCCAAAGCATTTTTATACTGATCAACATCAGTTTTCAACTGATTAACATCAATGGCATTCGTTCCCCAAACATCTTTTCCATTGTATGCAAACTGTCCCCAACCTCGATATAACATACCGAGTTCTGCATCATTGAAACCCGAGAAGACATTTGCATTGACTGTAAGGACAGCTTCCTTGACAATCACGGTCTTACCAGTATCATTACCATCTTCATCTATTACCGGTTTCTCCGCATTTCTCAATATGACGACATTCGCTTTAGAAACACTTCCAATTTCATTCAGGCGAGAGAATGTAACACGTCCCTTATTCTTATAGAGAAGCTCTATCTCCTCATTTGACAATTCGATAAGAGTTGATGGCAAACTATTTCCATTAAGATTAAAATCCTTAGTATAGAGCACCTTACCATTAGCGTCATTTATGAGAAGGTGAATAACATTCTCACCTTTATTCCCGCCATTTGATGCAATAAATTCAAGAACAGGTTTCAAATATGTACCAGGCTTATATTTAGGATCATTCTTTACAATTACATCACTAATATAATTCTTGGATAATGCAAGAGGTTTGTTATACATCATCATAGAAGGATTGATATTATACGTAATCTCATGATCCTTTCCACCTGATGTATAGCGATAGATGCACTGAGGATTCCAGCCGATCTTATGCCAGTCAATAGGTGCATCCGTTTCAATTGAAAACTCTATCGTGCAAGGCTCTCCGTCTTTGATTTCCAATGAACATTGATAGTCGTTGTTAACGACCTCATCTGCCTTGAAATGAATTTTCTTTATAGGCGTTTCTGAATTCTGCGTCTTTTGGGTAATAACAAAAGTAACATCAGCATTAGTTTCTCCCTTTGAAATAGGAGCAGAAATATCGAGCGTACCAGCCTTAGCACATACAGCAGCATTGGCAACACCTGGGAGATAATCCTCTTCCAAGTTATAAACCGACTCATCACGTCCTAAATATTCGTAAACAGGACTCGATCCAGATGCGTTTTTCCCGCTAATATATGTTATAGATGGATTCCATTCAACCTCATCGCCAATTCCAGAATCAATAGCCTGAGTTCGGAAAAATATTCTTTTACCAGCTTGTACGGTTAATTGCTTTTCTGGCAAAATATCCTCCATCTTCTCACTATTAAGAGTCACCTTATGGAATGGCTTATTATTCTCATATTGGATAGAACAAATTACACCATCACCATCAGGACTTGTTTTCTTTATCTCACTCCTAAGAATGACATTTCCATCAAATGGTGCTCTCCATACCCTAACTATGTCATGAAGAGGGAATTGCTTCTCCATAGAAGCCCTCATTTCCTCTGGTGTCTGATTGAACTCTTCATCCATCTTTGGTACCATACCAGAGATGATAGCATTACCAGTACCTGTACTACTTGGAGAGAATGACACGTTATTACCATCACTATGATTGAAATATACGATACCATTCTTTGCAATATCTACCAAGCCGTCACCATTAAAGTCGGCAAGATAGACCTTGGTTCTATCTTCGTCTTGCTTGTAGAAAGTACTTACGCCTATACTTGCCGGACCAGCATTAGCACCCACATCACCATTTAGAGAGTGACTGGTACTAACAGAATGCGAGAAAGCATCAATGCCAGTAATAGGCATACTTTGACCAAACTCGTAAGATCCTTGTCCAGCAAGGTTTTTACGATAACGTAAACCAGATGATGTGGTGTAAACCTTATCTGGCAATCCGTCACCATCAATATCTGTCAATGAAACCTTTCCATAGTTATCATTGTCTCCATATGTATAAGAAGCGCCGACACTTGCGCCAACCGCCCCCCATAAGGTAAAGCCAACCATTGCACCACCACCTATATTCTTGCCTGACGAATAACCGCCTCCAAGCATACTTAATCCATCGCCGCAATCGTCAATATGATGTGTGAAGAATTTCCAAGGCTGGTCGTTACTATCTTCAACAGAAGCAAACTCCTGTTTGTCACCGAACAATCCATTCTCAACATCATTATAGTACTCAAAACTCTGACTTGCAACGAGATTATCCTTGCTATCAAACTGATCTATGCTCTTCAGGAGAGTCTTTCCGAATGGACCTTCCTCATAGTTTGGCTTATAAGCACGCAACTGCTGGCCGTTGTTCTTGACAACGACCTTCTTCAACAGGGCGGCATCCGTCTGAAGCAGACCGAGACGTCCGTTCTTCGTTACGTCAACACGCTGCGCGCTGACAGAATCAATCTCAAATTCGATAGAGAAGAGACCTTCTTCATCACCATAACCAGTCCATGTGTATTTGCGTGGATAGAGGTTATTACCAAACTTCTGGTAATGGAACGCTGCAAAGTTACCGTGTACGTCCGTGATACGCTCCAAAGCCCACTTGATACGATGTTTCTTGGCATCTTTAAGCGATGTCTCTTCACTTCCTCCATAACGATAGACAGTACCATCCTTTGCCGTTACCTCCCAATAGTAGTCCTCTGGAGAGTTTCCCTTACGAATGATCTTATTGAACGATCCCTCCACCATAGGATAGAACTGCTTGTTGCTACTACGCTCAATAGCATCAGGAGTACGATAGACACGATCGTTAAGCTGCTGTCCCATAAGGAGGTAGCTCTCACTCTCGTATTTCTCATCAAAGCGAGGAACGCCCCAACGAGTCTCAATGTCAATACTTGTAACTGGCAGACTCCAGCCATAGCCTACATAGCTGCTACCGCCATCACTACTGTACTGTAGTCCGGCACTTGCAGCAATGTCATTTCTTCCCGCAGGTGTCTCAAACGGATATGATATACTTGCCGTACCATTCTGATTGGCTGTAGGTGCTTCTATCTGCTGAATACCGGCACTTGGATCGGCAGCCTTCAGATCCTTGATACCTGTAGGTACGTAGTTCTGCGTCTCTGGTGATTCAGGAACCTTAATGATACCATTTATGACATCGGTGAAATGAGATGTCTCTGCCATAGCCACTTCTTGCTCCTTATCCACACCAGTTGATCTGAGCATAGTCCACTGGTGCTTCATCTCATCGTAGAAATATGTGTGGATATCATCTACGGTATATCCCTTCGGTATCAACGTACTGTCATAAGGTACGGTGATGCTTGCCAGATGACGTGAGAAGTGATTGCCGTGAGGCAGGAAACGATAGCCAGCAACAGTATCGCCCTGTGCCATCATCGAACCGCAGTTACCCGTCACATTGACCATTCCTGTAGGAAGCTGTGCTATCTCTCCCTTTTTAAGTGGGGTGATACTCAGTACGCGAGGACGTGTCATTGCGCCTGACGGTACGGCAAGACGAGCACGACCAACGGTCAGCGTATCGCTGTCGCAGTTGGCAAAGTATTTGCTTACAGTTCTGCGCTTGAGGTCTGCAAGTTGCTTTTTTTCTGCTTTTCTCTTATTGGCTTCCTTGACAACCAAGGAATTGTTGGTGCCAGTATTCTTTGTATATGGCACTTTCGTAGTAGAGTCAGCCTTGCCTTCGCTTGCAGAAGCCTCTTCCCTATCCCCCTTTATGGCGGTGTATGTATCGTTATCCCTTCGCTGATTGCAGCCCACGATGGCTAACGACAAAAGGCAAAGGGTAAAAGTCTTTGTTATGTTACGTCTTATCATAAGTTTTCCTGAATTTACTTTCTGATTAGCTTGATTGTCTTGGCACTCTGTCCGCTTTCTACCTTTAGCAGATATACTCCTTCGTTAGGCAGATAGATCTTTGTGTATAGATAGCTGTCCTTCGGGAATATCTTGCTACTTACGGTTGCGCCACCCGATGTGAAGAGGGTGAGAGTAATAGGCGATGCCTCGGTAAGCTCTATCTCTACGTTCACATAGCCATCGTTTGTTGGGTTTGGCGATGCAGTAATATTGCCAATGATGCCGTCTGCGTTGTCGGCATAGCCGTTGGCTACGGCACGGATTCCTGTAGGAGTGATGTCAAACTCCTTTACGTCCTGAATACCTGCCTTATCGGTGGTGGTTAGCTGATAACGGCCTTCTGCCAATGACGTGACGGTAACAAGAGTATCGCATGCCACCTTGTTATATACCACAGTGCTATCTTTCTTGAGAAGGTTGGCGAAAGGTGCCGTTCCACCAGTAATGAGGATATCGAGCACTCCACCGCCCTTTTCGCCTGCTCCTTCCACGCTGATGGTGGTGAACATATCTTTTTCGGCACGGAGCGACCATGCAGCCTTTGCATCTATTGCCACGCTGGCAAAGCGGATGCTATCGTCGGGGGTGACGGTCGCCTTGTAGTAGCGCACGCTGCGAACGGGGAACTCTGCCGTGCCTGTGGGATCAACGGCGAGATAGTAGTTCTCCATTTCTGCTAACGGACTGAACTGCTGCAATGACTTGCTATCGGCTGCGATGTTTACGGTTGCCCCGTCCAGATTGGTAGCCTGCGCCTTCCACATTCTCTGCATCCACTTGCCACGCATCTTATTGGCGACAAAGCGCAATGGCTGATTGTCGTCGCCCCAAAGGAGCGACTGACTATCGGTCAGTTTCGACATGCTGACATGGAGGAAACCTCCTTGCTCTGCGCTGTAACCTTCATAACGTGTCAATCCCGACTGCGTATCGGCTATGATGCCTGCAACGTGGTGGGAGAAGGCTTTTTGCGTAACGTAGTTCCAGATGATAACGCCCTCCGAATTGAGGTACGAATGCTTGAGCGTTAGTCCATGTCGCAAGGCGAGGGTCGTCTCAACCCTGTTGCGCTCTGAAGCGGAGAGGGCACGGTCATATACCACATATTCCATAAACGGACGTATGAGGTTGGTGACGGGTAACGATGTATCGGTGGCACGTCCGATATACATCGTCTG
>CACYXI010000117.1 GCA_902778265.1 uncultured Bacteroidales bacterium
GAGCCTCTTGTCGGATTCGAACCAACGACCCCGAGATTACAAATCACGTGCTCTGGCCAACTGAGCTAAAGAGGCGGGTGGGCAGCTACTTACATCGCGCCGCTACAACCAACTACCTTTGCTACGTTCCCGTCCTGGAGGATTCGAAGGGAGCTGGCCGTGCAAGACTGCCCGTCTTGCGTTTTGCGGGTGCAAAGGTAGTAAAAATAAATGAATAATGAATAATGAATAATGAATAATTCAGTTTGCGTTAACTTTAATTAACAAGTAGAAAATCCGCTTTCTCCTTATAAATGCGTGTGCGCGAGTGACAAAAGATAAAAAAAACATCAAAAGCGCGAAAAATGTTATGATTTCATATTGTGATGTTATGAAAAATGAGTAACTTTGTAGCCAATTATAGCAAAACAAGAAAATGATTACAATAGAAGAATATAAGCAGTTGAAAGCTTTCGCCCGTTTGGACGGTGCAATGCTTGGTGGAATTATGTGTGCTACGTTTTTTGCCTCCGTGGCAGCTCTTAGCAATCCGGGATGGCAGTTGGCCACAATGATAGGCGTGATTGCCGTGCCATTGTTCGTGGCTTTCCGCGTGAGAAACTACCGTGACAATATCGTTAAGAAGCGTGTCAGTTTCCGTCGCGCAGCAGCATATAGTATGCATTGCTTTGGCTATTCATCATTGATACTTGCCATCGTGATGTACATCTATTTCCAGTATTTCGATCATGGAATGATGCTTGCGAGCCTGAAGAATCTTATTGCATCACCTGAAATGCAGGAGGCGATGAAGGTCTATGGCATGAAGAAATCCGTTTTCGATGAACAACTTACTGTGATTTCTTCTCTTCGTCCGATAGATGTAGCATTCCAGACAATCTCCGAAACTCTCTTCCTTGGTCTTGGATGCAGTCTCTTGGTTGCGGTGGTTTCAAGACGTAGCCCAAAGGCCGTAAATAATTAACAATAGGAAATTAACAACTAACATGCCTTTCGCTTTTCGGGTTTCTATACTTTGAAAAAGCTGATAAGGACTGTTTCTCATTAGAATAATGAATATATCAGTAATAGTACCTCTTTTCAACGAGGAGGAATCATTGCCCGAACTCTACGCTTGGATTGAGCGTGTGATGAAGGCAAACAACTTTACATACGAGGTTATCTTTGTGAACGATGGCAGTACCGACCATTCTTGGGATGTGATACGTCAGCTCGGCGAGAAATCAGAGAATGTACGTGGCATCAAGTTCCGTCGCAACTATGGCAAGTCGCCTGCCCTTTATTGTGGCTTCTACGAGGCTCAGGGTGATGTGGTCATCACAATGGATGCAGACCTTCAGGATTCACCCGACGAGATACCAGAGTTGTATCGCATGATTGTAGAAGACGGTTATGATCTTGTTTCCGGCTATAAGCAGAACCGAAAGCAGGGCGATCCTCTCTCAAAGACAATCCCTACAAAGCTCTTCAACGCTACGGCTCGTAAGGTTAGTGGCATTCATAACCTGCACGACTTCAACTGCGGACTTAAGGCTTATCGCAAGGAGGTAGTTAAGAATATCGAGGTCTATGGTGAGATGCACCGATACATTCCATACCTTGCAAAGCAGGCAGGCTTTTCAAAGATAGGCGAGAAGCCTGTTCATCATCAGGCAAGAAAGTTTGGTAAGTCGAAGTTCATGGGCTGGAATCGTTTCGTCAACGGTTATCTTGACCTCTTAACCCTTTGGTTCCTGAGCACCTTTGGCAGAAAGCCTATGCACGTCTTTGGTTTCCTCGGAACGTTGGTGTTTATGGTGGGATTCCTGTCAGCCTTCGGTATAGGAGCCGACAAACTCTGGGCTTTGTATCACGGAGTGCCACAGCGTCTTGTTACTGACTGCCCTTGGTTCTATATCGCTCTCACCATGATGATGATTGGTACTCAGCTCTTCCTCGCCGGTTTCTTGGGCGATTTGGTTAGCCGTTCTTCCCAGGGACGTAATGACTATCAGATTGAGGAGGGCATAAGATGCGGAAAGTAGTCTTTGTCCTGTTCGCTGTTGCAGGTCTGGTGTTAGGATGCACTTCCGTTGACTGCTCAATGAACAATACCGTGGCTGGTGTCTGTGCCTTTCAGGCAGGTAGAGGCGATAGCTTGGGAAACTGGAAGGATAGTACTCTTTCTGTTGTCGTGAAGGACGTTAACGGCAAGGATTCAATGGTTCTTAATAAGAAAGCAATTTCTTCAAACTTCTATCTCCCTGTGAGCTATACTCAGGATGTGGATGAGTTCCGTTTGCTGTTGCAGAATGCTTCTTATAACACCGTTGCTGAAGATACCATTCGTATTGAGAAGACGAACGAGCCAATCTTTGAAAGTGTGGATTGTGCCTTACGTTATCATCATAAAGTCGGTTCAGTCACCACGACCAAGCATTTCCTTGATTCAATCGTAGTAAATAATGATTATATTAGTAATGACCTTACGAAAGTTCACTTCTATCTCTACCTTCATCCTTCTGATAAGTCTGCTGATTCCCAGCGTGACGCTGTCAGCGCAGAAAAAGATTGAGGTAGCCAAAGACACAACGGCTTTGTTTCAAGGTGCGGTTGTTGGCATGGATCTGTTTGGGGCTATCCAAAGACAGGTGTCTGACTATGGTCAGTATGAGGCATTTCTCCGATTGAATCTGAAAGGAAAGTATTTCCCTGTGTTTGAACTCGGTCGGGGAGAGGCTGAGAACGAGAAGGATCCTGAAACGATGATAGCAACCAAGACTTCGGGTATGTATGGGCGCGTAGGTTGTGACTTTAACGTCATGAAGAATAAGCACGACATCTACAAACTGTTTGTCGGCTTTCGATATGCCTATACAAACTTCGACTTCGAGTTTTCTCATCCTGGCTTGACAGATCCTGTATGGGGTGGGGCAAAGGCATGTTCGATGGAAGATAAAGGTTGTTACGCTCATTGGATTGAGGGTGTCTTTGGGGTTGATGCCAAGATCATAGGGCCTGTTCACCTTGGTTGGACTGTCAGGTATCGTCGTCGTATAGCTTCGAGCGATTACAGTATGGGTGATGTCTGGTATATTCCAGGTTTCGGTCGTTCAGACAAGACGAATTTAGGTGGTACTTTCAATATAAGCATAGGCATTTAAGCTGATGCAATTGAGAATTGTAAACAAGAAATGTCTAATGAAGATTCTCGGAATTTTGAATTCAATGGTTTCTGATGAGAAGTTTTGTGTCCCAACTTGTATTGGAACTCAAGAAAACATCAAAAAACAAATTAATAGTTGAGTTATGAGAAATGTGATATTTGTAATGATTCTTGTCCTGTTGGCATCATGCTCAGTCAAGACAAATGAAGAGAAGGCCCGTGATCTGATTGAGCCGGAAGTGAAGGTCAACCTGATTAAGCCTGAGAGTTATGAATTTGCCCAGATACAGCTTGACAGTTGCTTCAGCGACAGTAAGCAGAATCCCGAGGTCATTGCATTTGCATTGAAGGTAGCTAGGCTATTCAACGAATATAAGAAGTATGTTTCCGATGCAGAGAAGGCTGAGTCCGCTATGACTTTATATGCGTCTGACTATCAGTCTGCTCACTCAAAGCAGCAACAAAAGAAGTTTAAGGCTGAGATGGAGAAAGCGCAACGTAAAGCTACTGATACTAAGGAGGAAATAGTACAGCTATACAAAGATAACAAGAAAATGTTTGAAGCCTTTGAATCTGGTAAGCATGAGTTTATCGGTTGGGTTGCCGTATTTGGTTATCGTGCTGAGACTGCAGGTGGTCTGAAGACGATGGGCGAAGGGTTCTTCTATCTGAACAAGGATCTAACGGAGATAACCAATCGTTTTACGAAGGAAGATATAATAGAAATGGAGTCTGCAAAACTTGGTGATCTCAAATATGAGTTTGAGGACGAGTTTAAGGATTTATTGGGAGACGGACAATAATGACTATCTAAAAGATGATGGATAAAAGAATAAAGCTTGCACTTCCACTTGTTGTCATTGCTGTCATCATAGCCGTGGGTGTTATGATGGGGCATAAAGACGCCCCATATCAGCGTAACTCGGGATTTATTTTCGGCACGAGCTATAACATCACCTATCAATGTGCAGATGATCATAAGACTGATATCGAGAAGGTACTTAACGAGGTGGATGCCTCATTGTCGCCTTTCAATGACACTTCCGTCATTACTCACGTCAACAGAAATGAGAATGTGGTTCTTGACAAGCTCTTTCTTGATGTGTTTCGTCTGGCTCAGAAGATAAACGAAGATACTGAGGGCGCTTTTGATATCACGGTAGCACCTTTGGTAAATGCTTGGGGCTTTGGCTTCAAGAATGGTGTTAATCCAGATGCAAAGGCTATTGACAGTCTTCGTCAGGTGGTAGGATTCCAAAAAGTTCGCCTTGAAGACGGTAAGATAGTAAAGGCAGATCCACGTGTTATGCTCGACTGCTCTGCTATTGCTAAGGGCTATGGAGTGGATGTGGTTGCAAATCTTCTTCGTGAGATTGGCATCAAGAACTTCATGGTGGAGATAGGTGGTGAGGTCGTTACATCGGGCGTTAATCCAGAGAGACTTCCTTGGCGAATAGGCGTTACAAAGCCTACTGATGATTCTCTGAGCGTGAATAATGAATTGCAGACCATTATCAATGTTACGGATAAGGCGATGGCAACAAGCGGTAACTATCGCAACTTCTACTATAAGGGTGGTCGAAAATATGCTCATACCATTGATCCAAAGACTGGATATCCAGTACAGCATAGCATTCTCTCAGCTACAGTAATCACAGGTGATTGTGCAACGGCAGATGCCTATGCCACATCGTTTATGGTTCTTGGAATGGAGAAGGCAAAAAAGATTCTTGAACGACATCCTGAAATGATGGCATATTTCATCTATAGTGATGAGAGCGGTCAGAATCAGGTATGGTTCTCACCATCCTTGAAGGATAAGATAGCGCAGTAGCCTATGAACTACGATCTACAGTCCCTATTGCAGTTGCCTCTGTTCTTAGGAATGGGGCGTGGTGAGCTTGCTGATATTGAACAGATGATTCCTATCAGCGGTGCTCACATCAAGCGTGGTGCTATTCTTGCTTCTGAGAATGAGGCATGTACGGCGTTGGTGCTTGTGGCGAAGGGAACTGTGATTGCATCTACAAGAAGCGATGACCACTCGTATGAGATTGATGAAATTCTTCAGGCTCCGCTACTCATTCAGCCAGAGCATATCTTTGGCATAAAGCAACGCTATACGGCTACATTCAAGGCAAACACCTATTGCGAGGTGATAAGGATTGATAAGCCGATGGTATTGAAGCTCATGGAACACTCTATGACTTTCCGACTCAATCTGATGAATATCATAGCTACGCTTAGTCAGAGAAACTCCCGACGGCTTTGGCATCAGATGAGTGAGGATATAGAAAAGAGAATCGTCAGGTTCGTAAAAGATCGTTGCATCTATCCTGCTGGGCAGAAACAACTTCGTACAAAGATGACCGTTCTGGCAAGGGAATTAGGCTGTTCCCGACTTGAGATTTCCGAGGCTCTTCATCGCCTTGAGGAAAAGCAACTGCTGATAGTCAAAAGAACTATCGTAGAGATACCGATGTTGCAGTTGCTGTAAATAAAACTGAAAATAAAGTAGTACATAGTAAATAGTTAAATAGTAAATAATTATGGTTAATCCATTTTTTGAGAAATATACAACTCCACATCAGACTCCACCTTTTAACCTGATAAAGATGGAGCACTACGAGGAAGCCTTCATGGAGGGCATCCGTCGTGATGATGAACATATAGAGAAACTTATCAATAACCCAGAGCCTCCTACGTTCGATAATACAATTATCGATACAGAGGATGATAATGGCTATTATGATCTTCTTGACAATGTATCTACCGTCTTCTTCAATCTCCTTTCTGCGGAGACCAATGATGAGATGGATGCACTTGCCCAGAAACTTCAGCCAATCCTGACCAAGCACGCTAATGATGTTCGCCTTAACAAGCGACTCTTTGAGCGTATCAAGGCTGTATATGATCTGTATAACAACCCAAAGGAAGGTGCTCCTGCTCCTCGTGAACTTTCAGCAGAGGAACAGCGACTTCTTGAAAAGAGCTATGATGGCTTTGTGCGTTCTGGTGCCTTGCTTGATGAGGCTGGAAAGGAAAAACTTCGTGCTATAAGCGAAGAGGCAAGTATGCTTGGATTGCAGTTCTCTCAGAATCTTCTTAAAGAGAAGAAGGCATTCAAGCTCCATATTACTGATGAGGCTGACCTTGCCGGACTTCCTGATACTCAGATACAGGCTGCTGCTCTTGCAGCCAAGGAGAATAATCTTGAGGGTTGGGTATTCACGCTCGACTTCCCAAGCTATTCACCTTTCATGCAGTATTCAGAGAAGCGTGAACTTCGAAAGAAGATGTTCATGGCTTACAATACCGTTTGTACCCATGACAATGAGCAGAACAACATAGAGATTTGTAAACGACTGATTAATCTTCGTCGTGAACTTGCACAACTCCTTGGCTACGAGACCTACGCCGACTATGTTCTCAAGCATCGTATGGCTGCTAACATCCAGAATGTGTATAATCTCCTTGATCAGCTCGTGGAGGCATACAAGCCAACCGCTCTGAAGGAAAAGGAGGAACTTCGCAATAAGGCTCGTCAGGCTATGGGTGATGACTTCGAACTTGAGCCTTGGGATGGCGCATTCTATTCACATAAGCTTCAGTTAGAGAAGTACAATGTTGATTCTGAGATGGTTCGTCCATATCTCGAATTGAAGAATGTCATCAAGGGTGTCTTCGGACTTGCTACTCGTCTTTATGGCATCACTTTTAAGGAGAATAAGGATATTCCGGTATATCATCCTGATGTTAAGGCTTACGAGGTGTTTGATAAGGATGGTTCTTATCTCGCAGTTCTCTTCGCAGACTTCCACCCTCGCAAGGGAAAACAGGGTGGTGCTTGGATGACTGAATACCAGGGACAATGGATCAACCTAAAGGGCGAGAATGTGCGTCCTCATGTTAGTGTGGTGATGAATCTCACAAAGCCAACCGACGAGAAACCTGCCCTCCTTACACTTGGTGAGGTTGAGACGTTTCTTCATGAGTTCGGACATTCACTTCACGGTATGTTTGCCAATACTCGTTTCTCAAGTCTCTCTGGTACTAACGTATGGTGGGATTTCGTAGAACTTCCTTCACAGTTCATGGAGAACTACTCTCTTGAGCGTGAGTTCCTCAATACCTTCGCTTTCCACTATCAGACAGGAGAGCCAATGCCTGACGAACTCATCCAGCGACTCATTGATGCCCGTAACTTTGGAGTTGCATCGGCTTGTCTGCGTCAGGTTAGCTTCGGACTTCTCGATATGGCATACTACACCAAGAGTGAGGCTTTTGACGAGGATCTTATCAAGTTCGAGAAGAAGGCATGGGAAAAGGCTATCATTGGCAAGCAACTTCCAGATACCTGTATGACTGTTCAGTTCTCTCATATCATGGCTGGTGGATATGCTTCTGGCTATTATAGCTACAAGTGGGCTGAGGTTCTTGATGCTGATGCCTTTGCCGTGTTCAAGCGTGAGGGTATCTTCAATCAGGAAACCGCCCAGCGCTTCCGCGATTGCATCCTCTCTAAAGGTGGCACAGAGCATCCAATGACGCTCTACAAGCGTTTCCGTGGTGGTGAGCCTACGATAGATGCGTTGCTTGAGAGAAACGGAATAAAGTGATTTACTATTTGACTATTTACTAATTACTATTTATGTACTATTTGTTTGATGTACTATTTTTCGTTAATCAAGTAGTGTGCAGAATGGTAAATAGTAAATATTTTAAAATAGTAAATAAATAGTAATTAGTAAATACTAAAATAGTAAATTTTGACTATGGACAAACAGCAGATTCTTGACGGACGATATATGCGAATGGCCGCAATATGGGCAGAGAACAGTTACTGTAAGCGTCGTCAGGTTGGTGCGCTCGTCGTAAAGGACAACCGCATCATAAGTGATGGCTACAACGGCACGCCGAGTGGCTTTGAGAATGTATGTGAGGATGATTCCAACGTGACTTATCCATACGTGCTTCATGCTGAGGCGAATGCCATTACAAAGCTTGCCCGTAGTTACAATAATAGCGATAATGCTACTCTCTACGTTACAGACTCTCCATGTATCGAGTGTGCGAAGCTAATCATTCAGGCGGGCATCAGACGTGTGGTGTATGGTCGCGACTATCGTCTTTCTGACGGTATAGAGCTCCTTCGCAAGGCCGGTATTGAAGTTGTTAAAAATGAGATAAATGAAAAATAGATATATGCCTCTTCTGATGGCTGTGTGCGTAGTCATCGGTATTGTGATTGGTACTTTCTATGCCAACCACTTCTCTGGTAATAGGTTGAATATCATTAATTCGGGCAGTAACCGTCTGAATAACCTCCTCCATATCATTGATGACCAGTATGTTGATACCGTCAATATCAATGACCTCGTAGAGAAGGCTATTCCGCAGATACTCTCCGAACTCGATCCTCATTCTGTGTATATCTCCGCAAAGGATGCTCAGAATGCGGCTGATGATCTCAAAGGCTCGTTCTTCGGAGTGGGTATTGAGTTCGTTATCCGCGAAGATACCATTCATGTTCAGAATGTAATAGCCAACGGACCTGCCGAGCGTGCCGGACTCCTTGCAGGAGATAAGATCGTCACCGTTGATGGCAAGAAATTCGTTGGTAAGGAGGTTACATCAGAGGAAGCTCAGCATCGTCTGAAGGGCGAGAAAGGCACTAAGGTAAAGATTGGTGTTGTGCGTTATGGATGTAATAAGACGATAGAATATACAGTCATTCGTGATGAGATCAAGACAAAGAGCATATCTGCTACCTATATGGTTGACGACAATACTGGCTATATCAAGGTGAAGAACTTTGGCGAGACCACATACGCTGAGTTCCTTGTAGCACTTGCCACACTCTCTCAGGAAGGTTTTAGCAACCTTATTGTCGATCTCCGAGATAACACAGGCGGTTATCTAGAATCTGCCGTACAGATGGCTAATGAGTTCTTGACTTCAAACAGCCTTATCGTTTATACCGAAGGTCGTAAGTCACCTCGTAAGGATTATAGATCAGATGGTCGTGGTTCTTATCAAAAGATTCCTCTCGTAGTTCTTATCAATGAGAACTCAGCTTCTGCATCTGAGATTTTTGCAGGAGCTATGCAGGATAACGACCGTGCGAAGATTATCGGTATTCGTTCGTTCGGTAAGGGACTTGTTCAGCAGCAGATAGGCTTCCACGATGGCAGTATCATTCGCCTTACCGTAGCTCGTTATTATACACCTTCTGGCCGTTGTATTCAAAAACCATACGTTGCCGGTGAGGGCGAGAATTATAGTCAGGACATAGTGTCACGCTATAAGAGTGGTGAGTTCTTCTCTCAGGATTCAATCAAGCATACAGGACCTAAGTTCCATACCAAGGCTGGTCGTGTGGTATATGGTGGTGGTGGTATCACTCCTGATATCTTCGTGGCAGAAGATACCACAAGCATTACAAGCTACTATACTCAGGCTGCTGCAAGCGGACTTATCCTTCAGTTTGCGTTTACCTATACAGATGATAATCGTCTCAAACTGAATAACTTTAAGGAAATGCAGGAACTTGCAGATTACCTCGTCAAGCAGAATTCTGTTGAACTCTTTGCTGATTATGCCAACTCTCACGGCTTGCAGCGCAGAAATCTGATGATAAGGAAATCGCACGATCTTCTTGAGCGCTATATCAATAGCCGTATCATCTATAATATGTTGAACGAACAGGCTTGGCATCAGTATCTCAACCAGAAGGATCCTGTGATAGATGCCGCTTTGAAGGTGTTCGGAAAGAAAAAGTAAGTCTTGTATGAACAAGAACGAACTTCGTAAATATATTCGTGAACAGAAGCGACATTTCACCCAACAGCAGTTGGGCGAAATGTCGCTCCGCATTATGTCTGATCTTCTGTCGCATCCTCGTGTTCTTGATGCAGATACAATACTAATGTATCACTCGCTTCCCGATGAGGTAAATACTCATTCCGCTCTCGATCAGCTCCTTGCAATGGGAAAGAAAGTACTGTTGCCGAAGGTGGTAAATGATACGGAAATGACAATACACGAATATACAGGTTCTGATTCACTTCAGCCATGTGAGCCTTACGGAATCCTTGAACCGACAACCCAAAAATTATCAATTTTCAATTGTCAATTATCAATTGTCATAGTGCCTGGTATGGCGTTCGACCGCCAAGGGCATCGTCTCGGTCGTGGAAAAGGTTATTACGATCGTTTCCTCTCGCGCGTTCCTAATATATATAAGATAGGCGTGTGCTTCCCATTTCAATTAGTTGATAGTGTTCCTTTTGAGGATACGGATATTCTAATGGACGAAGTGGTGGCGAGTTGAAAGTTTTAAGTGTAAAGAGTAATGTGATGTGGGTTCTACGAATCCATATAAATGCGCACCTTTGGTGCTTGAACTGACAATAATTACCAATCTACGCAATCTTTTTCCATAAATTTTCATTTCTTATTGGGTAAAGATTGGCAAGATTGGTAATTATTGTCAGTTAAAAGCAGCTTGCTGTCAGATAATTGTAATTGGTTGAATTCGCGTTAATATAGATAGTATTGCCATCTGTTAATTCGCTAAAACTAATTGCAGATTATCCTTTACGTATTAGGACTACCTACATTACTCTTTATACTTTACACTTTACTCTTTTTTCACTACCTACATAACTCTTTACACTTTCTACTTTACACTTTTATATCACACCAACCTAATCTCCCTTATCACCTGACCTCCAGCTGCATTATTGAGCTTGCGTATCAGTTCTGTCTTCATCATACTTATTTCCGACCTTAACGCTGGATTCTCGATATGAACGCATAGATCCTGATTGCGTATATATTTCTCTGTGGTGTATTTTGCTATTATCTCTCCCGCAACTTCATCCCACGACTCAATCAGACGCCTCTGCATCAAAGGTGTCTCCAAACCGTTCTGGCGTATTATCACGCGCATCAGGTCACTAACTTTTATAGGATGTTGGCGGAACAATTTACTGTTTTTGTATTTACTATTTTAGGATTTACGAATTACTATTTATTTACTATTTTGAATATTTACTATTTGCCATTCTGCACAATACTTGATTAACGAAAAATAGTACATCAACCCAATAGTACATAAATAGTAATTAGTAAATAGTCAAATAGTAAATTACTTTATCTCTCCTTTCTCTACATGGAACAGCTTATAGTCGAAATCGCCGTTCTGGAGTATCTGGTCAAGGTGATCCCTGTTGGTGTCAGTAATGAAAATCTGACCAAAGTTGATACCAGAGACCAAGCCTACTATATTCTCTACGCGCGTTGCGTCAAGCTTATCGAAAATGTCATCAAGGAGGAGTAGGGGAGTGTTGGCGTTGAAAGTCGAACAGAGAAAACCGAATTGTGCTAATTTAAGCGAAATGACGTATGTCTTATTCTGACCCTGACTACCCTCTCTCTTGAGTGGATAGTCGCCGAGCATCATCTCTAAATCATCACGATGAATGCCATGAAGCGAATAGCCGAGAATACGATCTTTTACTCTGCTTTTCTGAATCGTCTCAAGAAGTGAACCGCGCTGACAATGAGATACATACTTCAGAGTAACTTTCTCGTGGTCGCCAGAAATCTTGCTGTAAATAGATTGGAATACTGGAGTGAAATTCTGGATAAAATCCTGACGCTTCTGATATATTATCTCGCCATATTTTGCCATCTCCATTTCCCACAATTCCATCAATGTGGCATCAGGCTCAGAGTCTTGTTTCAGAAGTACGTTCCTCTGTTGCAGAGCCTTGTTGTAGGCGATGAGAGAATCGATATAGGTACTATCAAACTGAGATATCACCATATCAAGGAAACGACGTCTTTCCTCGCTGCCTCCGTGAATAAGAATGGTATCGTCTGGAGATACCATGATGAGAGGCACCAGACCGATATGCTCAGACAGTTTCTTATATGCTTTCTTATTCCTTTTGAACTGTTTCTTCGTGCCACGCTTCATGCCGGCATACAGCTCTTCGCGAGCACCTGAGTCGGTCACGTATTCCGCGTTAATCATAAAGAAATCAGAATCATGTCGTATCACGCTCGAATCAATATTCGTGGTTGTGGAACGACAGAAAGACATATAATACACAGCATCGAGAACGTTGGTCTTACCCTCGCCGTTACTGCCTATAAAACAGTTGATCTTAGGCGACAGTTCCAAACTTGCATCCGCGATATTCTTGTAGTTTAATATGGAGATATTCTTGAGTATCATTAATCTTAATATCGATATGTATTTTTTTGACAAAAACAAGAAAAGCCTCGATAGTATTTCGGCCTTGGCTTTATTTTTTCGACCACAGATTGCACAGATCTAAGGGATTTTTCTTGCTTGCGCTCGTGATAGACATCCCTAAAATCCCCAAAATCTGTGGTCAATAAACTTCACACGTACAAGTTGAAGTATTTTCTTGTTTTTGCCTTAATGTCTTGCCGTAAGACATTAAGGTGTTTTGATGGTTTTTGTTTATTCAAAACTTCGTTGAAATCAAAGACGCATCATTATTGACCGCAAAATTACTCCTTTTCTGCCGTAAAAACAAAAAAAACAACAAATAAATTTCAATTTCTCATATATTTTCTGTAATTTTGCGGCGCAAAGTGATTTTGAAAAATAAAATAGGTGTTATCCAACCTTCGAAAATCATAAAATCATCATCACACGCAACTACGCAATAATAAAAAAAGATCATAAAAAAGAATGGAAAATTCAACTATTAACCAGGAAGCTCCAAAAGCAGAGCAGTACCTGAACAATCAGGAGACTTTCTTCCTGAAGTACAAGAAAGCAATCATCGCAGCAGTCGTTGCTGTAATCGTAATCATCGGTGGTTCTATCGCATTCAAGTCATTCTACTGGAACCCACGTCAGGACAAGGCTTCTACAGCACTTGCTAAGGCACAGGAACTCTTCGCTAACGAGCAGTTCGAAAAGGCTCTCAATGGCGATAAGGGTGCAGAGGGTTTCCTCGCAGTAGCAAGCAACTATAGCGGTACCGATGCTGCTAACCTCGCTAATCTCTATGCAGGCCTCTGCTATGCCAACCTCGGTAAGTGGCAGGAGGCTGTTAACTATCTCGATGATTTCTCTGCTCAGGATGATGCTATGATCAGTCCTGCTGCTCTCGCTGCTCTCGGCAACGCATACGCTCACACCAACCAGATCGACAAGGCTATCTCTGCTCTCAAGGATGCAGCAAGCAAGGCTGACTCTGAGGCTGAGGATGGCGTTAACAACTCAATCTCTCCATCTGCACTTATTCAGGCAGCTCGTCTTCTCGAGAGCCAGAACAAGCAGGATGAGGCTCTTAAGATCTATCAGACAGTCAAGGAGAAGTACGTTAACTCTGCTGCTTCTATGGATGTTGACAAGTACATCGAACGTTTAAGCAAGTAAATGGACTTATCTGATTTATCTACGCTGATACAGCAACTCTCAACAAAGAAAGTGCCTGACGCAAGCAATATGTGTTTTGGCATCGTGGTATCAGAAAACAAGGCCGACATTTCTGGCAATCTCTTACGTGGATGTGTCCTCACGCTCGAAGAGCATGGAGCACTTCCCGAGAACATACACATCAAGACCGTTCCTTCTGCATTCCAGCTCGTCTATGGAGCTAACCAGATGACGCTCACAGGCAACTATGATGCCGTCATCCTGCTTGGATGCATTATCCGTGGCGAGACATCCCAGTTCGATCTCTTAGGTCGCGGAATATACGAAGGAATCTCTCATCTGATGACCTTCAAGGAAACTCCTATCGTATGTGGTGTATTGACCACAGAAACGATGGAACAGGCAATAGCTCGCTCACAGTCAGGTACTCTCAATCGAGGTTCCGAATGTGCGGTAGAGGCAATAAAAATGGCGAAGTTTTAACTTCGCCATTTTTTTGTTTATGTAAACTGAAAATTGACAGATTTTTGGGAAAGTAAATTTTCAGTTTTGGGGAAAGTAAATTATAGTCAGTAAATTATTGTTAGTAAATTATTATATGATTATCCGCAATTACGTGATAACGCCCTGAAGGGGCAAAAGCACATAGCCCAGGGCAACGCCCTGTGGTAAAATGGAGAGGACAACTAACGCCCTGCAAGGGCAAAAGCTCTAATATAACGCCAGTTCGATGAATTTAAACGCTGCGCTTGGCTACATTAGTTTCCGTTAATTATCACGAATTTTCCATGAATTTTTATCAAAAAGAAAAAGTATTAATGACAAATTCGTGATAATTAATGATAAATTCGTGTAGCTCCACGCAGTGGATAAAAGATTATGGCAATTCATCGAAATCACGCATTAATATATTAATGCTTTTGCCCCTACAGGGCGAATATTCTAACTTCCTTGTACATAGGGCGATGCCCTATGCTATGAGCTTTTGGGCTTTCAGCCCGCCTATCACGTAATTGCTGATAATCATTAAAACAATTTATTGGGTTGAATTTAGCGTGAATTCGAAGAACTTTTTAACTCGTATATTATTGAAAAACATGCTGTTAAAGCAGCTCTGAAAGAGCGACACCTAACAGCGAAGGGCGCAAGCCCTGGATATATAGACATTTTAGGGTATGAGGTCTGAAGGACCGACACTTATTATATTTATTAGGTATCGCACCTACGGCGCTCACTAAAAAACATCATAATGGTAACAGCCCTTGCGGACTGCCCTGTTAGGTATCGCACCTTCGGCGCTAATTCATCGAATTGACGTTATTATTATGTGCAAAAGTACTAAAAATAATACTGTTTTGCAAATATTAGACAGAAAATCTTATCACTTCACCCATACTTTCTTGCCGTTGATGATATTGACACCCTTCTGAGGCTTGGAAAGACGAATGCCGTTGAGATTGTAGATAACAGGCTCGGAGGCATCATCTGCGAAATCGAGGATGGCATCATCGTTAATGCCTGTCGCCTCATTCTCAAAGCGGAAGATAAGAGCCTTGGCTGGAGAACTTGGAGATTGCTGTACGTATGCCTTATGAGCAGAAAGCGTATTGCCTTCAGGCCATTTGTAGAACCCTAATCGCTTAGTTACAGTACCATACGACAGAATGTAATATAGATATGAGTCATCAGGAACAGAAATATCAACATCTGTACCGATAAGCATATTGCCAGTAGTTCCGTCATAAGCAACATCATATTCACTTGTTGTAAGTGAGATTTCCTTAATAGAGACTCCAGTCGTAGGTTCAGGACCTTTCTCTGTCTTCGCGTCTATATACGATGGCTCTGCAACAAGAATAACAGGTACATCCTTTGGCAGAATGTTTTTGTTGTTGTCAGTCACCTCTATTTTCGTGAGAACAAGATATTGCCCATCAGCCTGACCTTTGTACGCAGTCACACCATCAGGAAGCTCGTATGCCACATGTGAGTCATAGAATGACCTGAAATAGTTACCTCTTAGCCTTGGATCTCCGATTACGGAATATGAATCGTAGTCTGTTGTTATAGGATTCCAATGGGCATAGAGCGTTTGGTCGTCTGTAATATGTACAGTCGTAGAAGATGTTACTTGAGTTCCGCTTGTTTCACCTGTGTACCAGCCATTGAAACTAAAACCATAGCGTGTAGGAGTTGACAGACTGCCGTATTCCTCATCGTAGGTTACTGTTATATCCCCAGGTGTTGGCGAACCACCTCTTGCATTGAAGCTTACGGTATATTGATTAGCCGTCCACTTAGCATAGAGAGTAGTTTCTGATTCTGTATCTTCAAGCCAGTTAGTAGCACTTGTCATACTTGCCGTATAATACTGTGTACCACTTCCATTATGTCCTATATAATATCCGCCAAAGGTATAGCCTGTTCTTGTTGGGGCTGTTAAACCTTCTGGCGTTGGCATTGGTTGATTGTAAGTTACGTTATTTACATATGCAGTTCCAGGAGTTGTTACAACGGCATCAGCATCCAATATAACGGTACATTGCTTTGGCAACCAATGAGCAATAAGAGTGGTAGCTTCTGCTCTATCCCATGCTCGGACGCTATTCATATTTTCATCATAATATTGTGTATCGTTATAGTAATAGCCTAAGAAATTATAACCAGTTCCTGTAGGTGCTGTTGCTGAAGGCATAGCACTATCGTATATGGCAGTAACAGAAGCTGTTCCGCCTGTACCACCAATCGCATTAAGTGTAACGGTGTATGAGTTTGCAGTCCAAAGAGCGTATAAAGTCCCGTTATCTGCGACATCCCAGATATGTGCGCTACTCATATCTGCATTATAATATTGTGTGCCACCTCCGTTCGCTTCTGAGTAATATCCTCCAAAGGTATAACCAGTTCTTGTTGGTGCTGATGCTGATGGCATAGCACTATCGTAAGTGGCGGTAACAGAGTTAGTTCCGCCTGTACCGTCTTGCTTGTCAAGTGTTACGGTATATGTATTTGCCTCCCATTCTGCAACTAATGATATGGTACTTGGTGATGAGAACAAGGACAGGAAGTTTCCGTTGCTGTCTGTTGAAACAGCTACGAATTTGCCGTTTTCATCATAGTATAGCGTTCCGCTTGGAATTGTATATGCATCGCCTAAAACTGCACTTGTACTTCCAAAAGTAACATCAGCGATACTTCTATAGCCTTTAAATGTATAGCCTGTTTTGGTCGGTATTGTTATGTCTATATTATTCTTCGTTCCATAATATGTATATTGGGGTTCTGAATAATCCATTGTGAATGTCGTTTTTATAGCATCTGGCATTTGGACTTCAGATATTGATGTCATTGTACTGTAAGTACTTGTTCCTAAATTAGGACTGTTTAAAGTCGTATTTTGTTTATAGAGGTTTCCATTGCCATTGCTGACATTCCCCTGTGCCATATAGGATTGTGAGTCATTAGGAGTGTTGGCTGATGGACTTGAACTCCATGTTATATCACCTCCTTTTCCTCCATTTCCGCCATCTCCTCCTTTTGCACCACTACCAATGGCATAAGTAGCTGCGGAGCCTTGGAATCCTCCGATTCCGTTATTTCCTCCTTGGTTATAGTGTATCCAACCAGATTCTCCTTGACCAATTATTCCGTTGTTATTATATGTATGAGTAGAGTTGTTTGTGCTTCCATCATTGGTTGTAGTTCCTGTACTTCCTGTACCACTTGTTGCATTGACAGTTACATTTCCAACAATCCAGACCTCACCCATAGATGTTCCTGAGACACCTGATGTTGCAGAACCTCCTGCTCCACCAACACCAGATCCGACAACTCCCATAGCGACATTATCTCCATATTCGCCACCATATCCGCCAGATCCGCCATTTCCTCCTGCCCCGCCAATGGCAGCAGCAGCACCACCACCACCACCACCACCTGCGCCTCCTGCACCTGCATAGTGGTTTAGCAAAGATGAATGAGCATTTTCTGCATCTCCACCATATCCTCCATTTCCTGCATTACCACCTTTTGCAATAAGTGTACCTTCGCCTGTGATGATTAAAGTCGCTCCTGTCGGTACATAAATTGCAGGCTTTGCACCTGTACCTCCAGCACCTCCACATGCTTTTTCTTTATTTCCATTATGGGCACATTCTGTTGAGGAACTATTACATGAACTTGCATTGGTTGTGTGAGCAGTTCGACTGTCATAGTCACCATTGATACCAGAATAACCATTCCCTGCATTAGCTCCATTGATTGTAAGGGTAACTCCTGCGGGAATATATATAGTCACCGTTCCTCCTGTAGGGACGGTGAGTGTTCCGTCTATAGTTTTTGTCGTTGCTGTATAGATAGTACCACTTACCAAAGTTGCACTAGCATCTGGAAGGGCTGTTTGTCCCCACGCTTCCGCAACTCCTATGATAAGAGTGAATATGATGAGTATGATATTTTTCATTTTCATAGACTTTAATTGTTTGTAAGGTTGTTATTTCGGGAGAAATAAGTGTAGCCGCCATAAAGGATTTTGGTTATGACAACACATTTGCAAAGATAAGCATTTTCTTTGATATTACACATCTAATTTTGCAAAAATCTTTGTTTTCATGCCGTTTTTTAACAATTCGAGGTTTAGAGAACACGAAAAACATGAAAAATGCACCTTGCGGTGCTCGGGGCTTTCAAGAAAATTAGATTTTTTTTGAACGCAAAGACGCAGAGACGCAAAGTTTTTTATCAGAACACGGAATTCACGAAACAAACGAAAAGTTTCGACCTGCACGAGTGAAAATTAAGGACCACACACAGATTTTGGGGATTTTAGGGATTTTAATCACGAGCGCAAGCGAGACAATCCCATAAATCTGTGTAATCTGTGGTCAGAAATGATATAAACGCAAAGACGCAGAGACGCGGAGGTTATTCTTGAACACGGATGACACGGAATAAACGAAAAATCTGTGTAATCTGTGAGATCTGTGTTCCCAAAAAAGAAACGAAAAATGCACCTTGCGGTGCTTTGGCTTTCAAGAAAATTAGCGACGATGACCAGAAAATTTATTCCAGAAAATTATATTTTCACACAGAGGCACGGAGGCACGGAGATTAATTTTGAACACGGAGATTTGTCGAAGACCCACTGACCACAGGGAAGTAAGACACAAAAGAAACCAAAGAAACGAAAGGCCTCAACCTATACGGTAAAAAAGCCTTGGACTCCGAGCTTGCTCGCCTGAACAACAGTGAAGAAAGGCGAAATAACATAGGCGTGGGTGTAACCCACGTATCGTTATTTCCCACACCCAATAGCGCCGTAGGTGCGATATAATTCCATTCCACGCTGAGAAATATTGAATTATGTCGCCCATACAGGGCTTGTAAACAACAAGTCCTCAATATGGTAGCGCTCCCACACTACCCTATAATATGCCGTCCCTTCAGGACTTATAAATGTTATCACAATAGAGAAAATTAATGCGATATTAATGTGATATTCGTGGTAATTAATGTTGGCTTTCCCTTCGGTCGCCGAGCTAAACCTTGACTCACGTAGTGAAACATATAATGTCGCATTAATAACACATTGACTTTCCCTTCGGCCGTCGAGCTAAACCTTAATTCCGCATTAGTTTTTAATCGTATAGGTCGTAAAACTTTGCGTCTCCGCGTCTTTGCGTTTATATCATTTCTGTATTCTATAATGGTCAGTTCAAGCACCAACGGTGCGTATTCATCGAATTCATGCTATTTTATGCGTAGCAATTTTGAATGTTTTCTTTTGCCGTAAGGCATTTTCTTTAAAAAAATCACCACGGGTAACGTAGATGATTTTTCTTGAATTTGGTTTGTAATGAAATACTTTTTTGTTGTTTTGAGACCAGGGAATTTTCCACGAAAAAAACTTTTTTGCAATAATCCTACATACCTACATCAGCACCCTCTATATTGCTCTTAGCATCAGCTCGTTACAGAGATTTCAAATGTCGGTCAAACCTACACTAATCCTACACTAAACCTACACACTTTCTGCATTTTTATGCGGAAAAATAATAGTTTATAGTGAATAATGTATAATTTGAATACTATCATAAATGGCGCGAATATTGATTAAAATAGATATTTTGCGTCTTTCATAAATGCTTGGTGTAAATGATGAAAAATGATATGTTTTGAGGGCGAAAAATATTTGGAAGTGGTGCAAGTTGTTGATATTGTGCTAGATACATAGTTGTTTGTGTAGGTTGAGTGTAGGTTTAGTGTAGGTTTGAACGATATTTGAAATCGTTGTAACGTATTGATGTATAGTGTTATACATGGGGTGTCGATGTAGGTATGTAGGATTATTGCGAAAAAGTTTTTTCTGAACTCGCATTTGCTTCATTTTTCACTTTTCATTTTTCATTTATTATTCCGCTTCTCCTTCGCTCTTCCTTCGCTTCTCCTCCGTACCAAAGTCGGTGAAGCTCCGTTTCAGAAGCGGACATGAATGGGACTTGCATCGAGTTTGGTACGGAGTTGCAACGGAATCACGACGTTAGGATAAGGGCGGAATGAAAATGCACCTTGTGGTGCTTGTGGCTTTGGAAAGTAAATTATCAAAAAAGCAGTAAATTAACGTCAGTTCGACGAATTCAAGACTGCGAGGGCTGAAAGCCCGACACCTAATAGGGCAGTCCGTAAGGGCTGTTATTCGGTAGATGAGTGATTAAAGGAGCGCT
>CACYXI010000118.1 GCA_902778265.1 uncultured Bacteroidales bacterium
TCATGGGCAGTTTGCGCGTAATCTGCTTGCTGCCGATAGGGGGTGCTCGTATCACGATATTCCGTCGTATGGAAATGCGGAGGTAAGAGTGGTTGAAATACAGAAATGTGGAAAGTAAATTAACAGCACGTGGTTGAAGAAGCTCTGAAAGAGCGATACCTAACAGGGCAGTCCGAAAGGGCTGTCATATAGATGATTTTTAGGGTGTGATGATTCATACGGGAAACCGCCCTTGTGATACAAGAGGGCGTATTCTCGTGGGTACTAATCCGAGGAAGAAGTCGGGGGAAGTTCAGCCAAGCCTTATCAAAAGAGTCATGCAAAATCTAACAAATATGCGGAAAAATATGCATCTATAGTGAAGAACGTAGGTAGATATTTGTTTTTGAATACAACATTGCTTGATGATGGTGGTATAAATATAATAATTGATGATAGTCTGCCACGAAACATAGAGAATGGAAAGAAATTTACCTTGCACGAAGAGGATTTGACGGAAGAGAAGTTAAAGAATATCATCACAACTCGTACATTGCCATAAATTGATAATGCTTTTGTTAGTATTATCAGTATTACACAATCAGTAAATGAAAATATCAGAAAAAATACTTGTGGAATTGAAAAAAAAGTATTATTTTTGCATTCGGAAAAATCCATAAAACTACAATTTTAATGAGAAAATTTATATTTTTGCCTTTTATGGCATTGTCGATGATGCTCCTATCTGTGAGCTGTAGTTCTGATAACGATGATGATGACGAATCTTCTGTTTTGAATGTAAAAGATTGGGAGTCTGCTGATTATAAGCTTTGCAAGTATAACGATGTTTCGTATATCGAGGTACCGGCAGAAGGTGGTTCTTTCACTTTCCGCTATAAAAACGGAGGAAACATATCTCTTGATTCTATCAATATGGATAATGGAATTAAGAACGATCTTAAAGCCCCACATTATACCTACGAGAATAATGCCATATTCTACTGTAAGAAGAAAGCATGTCAGGTTTCAATTAATGGCGATGAGGTAAATGTGCTATTCGATTCAAATAATGAATTTAATCGCAATGCTGTCATTTCTGTTATGGCTGGAGGCGAGAAATTGGAACTGCGTTTTTGGCAGAAGCCTATTGGTCATTCAGATGATGTAAGCAAGAAATTAGAGGGAGAATGGGTGATAAATACTGATAAGTCAGAACTGATGGCTGGATATTGGGCAGCTCAAAAAAGACTATGTCTCAATTCTGATGGTACCAGCAATGTCATTATGGAAAATTACATGTATGACTATGGTAAACCGCGTTTCCATGAGACAGAGGTAGTATGGAAGGATTCGTGCGGATATCTCGTATATTGCTACTCAGATCATAGTGGGTATGGTATAAGTGGTTTTGCTTTTGTTGATGATAATAGTTTCAAGATGAATGAAGGGTTTTCATCGTCTTTGTATGAACGTGTTGAGATAACGAATGAGCCTGTGAAGCCTTGTTATGACTTAAATATTAGTATTTATACGGGTAGGGATAAAATTAAGCTTGAAAGCAAGTGTTATGCTAAGGGTAAGAACTGTAAGATAGACAAAGCATACCTTGTGTGCTATGATGGATTATATGAGGTAGCACCAGATGGAGGAATGGGGAACTGCATCAGCATGACCCGCGACACGATAGATGTCAGTCAGTATGCGAGTTCCAATTATGAATTCTCCATCTCTCGTGAATCTCCGAAAGCAAATCACATGGTGTCATACGGCTTGGTGATTGAGTGTAGCTATACTACAAAGACTTTCTGGGAAAGATCGGATAACCCATGTCGTTATGACCTCAATAAGTTTACTGATGAGGTTAGGTCTGCAAGTTTATTTGCCAGAAATGGTAGAGTGGACCTGTTGACATGGTAAAGGGTATAGAGTAAAGGGTAATGTAGGTAGTATCCCTATCTGCGTTACCCTTTTTCTTTTGTCCTTTTCCGCTTTTATATGAATGTGCTGTTGTGGAATAAACATTCTCTTGTTATGACTGAAGTTTTTCCATATACACACGAGTGAGATGGTCGTTGATACGCTCGTGCTTGAATGGAACGAAACCCTCGCGAGAGTAAAGATATACGTTGCCCTCAAGTTGCTCGCAGGTGTTGAGCCATGCCCTTTGATGTGGCAGTTGTTTCTCTATGGCACGGATGAGTTGAGTGCCGATGCCTTGTCCCTGATATTCTGGCAATACCATAAGTTTGCCTATGTATAGAGAGCCGTTCTCGACCTTGCCTCTTACCATACCGATGATGCGTCCCTCGTCGTTCAGCATCTTTAGCATGGTGTAGTGTGGAAATGCTTCTGTCGCCTGTTCCAAGGTCTCTGTAATGTTGGCGGCATCTGGCCAGTTGAGTTTTAGGGAAACAGGCATGAAGGCTGTCTTCTGAACATTAAGGAGTTCAGGAATATCTTTTTCGGTTGCTACGAGTATTTCTTTCATTTGTATGTTCTTTTTTTTATATATGACGCAAACAATATTTGATTTATTACAGAATATCTCTCAAAAATGTTATTTTGAATTGTTGGGGACGTTAGAATTAAACTTTTGTGCTCCCAATGCGTATATTTGTAGAATGTGTGGTGATTTGGCACAGATAAAATAGATAATTATCATGATATTATATATAGTTAGACACGGGCAGACGGAAGAGAACAAGCTTAATATTCTGCAAGGTCACATGCCGGGAACATTGACGGAGCAGGGTAGGGAGCAGGTTCGCCGTACTGCAGAGGAACTTGCGAATTGTGGTGTGAACTTTAGGTGTATTGTTTCGAGCGACCTGAAGCGTGCTATGGATTCTGCCCTTATTATAAGTGAACGCCTTAATCTTCCTATTGTGTCAATGGAAATGCTTCGTGAGCGCGATTGGGGCGAATATACAGGCATTACTATTGCTGAGGCTAAGGCGAAATACTACCATGATGGGCGGTGGGATTTCCCTGGCAGGGCTGAGTCGGATGAGGGTATTCTTGAAAGGGCGAGGATGGCTCTCAAGGTGCTATATGAGCAATTCGCTGATGATACGATCATCGTGGTTACTCATGGGCAGTTTGCGCGTAATCTGCTTGCTGCCGATAGGGGGTGCTCGTATCACGATATTCCGTCGTATGGACGCTAATTAGGTGAACTTTTTGCTCATCTTTTTCAATTCGTAGAAAACTGGTTAAAATACTGTTAAACGTTTGCAAGTTTCGGAAAAAATGAGTATTTTTGCATTTCGAATTTGAAACCTAAATTATACTATCTTATTCTTTATTATGAAGAAAATATTTCTTTTGGCAGCAATGCTGTCAATGACCTTGTTTTCAATGGCTCAAGCTCCTGTGCTACAGATTGAAGGTGGCAAGGTACAGGGCGTTACTGCTGATGATTATCCCAGTGTCTATGTCTATCGCGGAATACCTTACGCGGCTCCACCTCTTGGCGAACTGCGCTGGAAGGCTCCGCAGCCAGTAGTGCCTTGGAAGGGAGTGAAGATTTGTGATACCTTTGGGCATCCATCGTATCAGGCTGTTCACTACCCTGGTGGCTATACCACCGAGTGGGGCTATGGCAAGGAGGCGGCATACAGCGAGGATTGTCTTTACCTCAACGTGTGGACGAAGGCTCCTGGCGACGTGAACAAGAAACTGCCTGTGGCATTGTGGATTCATGGTGGTGGCTTGCGCGAAGGTTGGGGTACAGAGCCTGAGTTTGACGGTCAGGAATGGGGCAACAAGGATGTGGTGCTCGTTTCAATCAACTATCGTCTGGGTGTGTTCGGGTTCATCAGTCATCCAGAACTGTCAAAGGAGAGTGGGCATGGTGTTTCGGGTAACTACGGCATTCTCGACCAGATAGAGGCCTTGAAATGGATAAAGAAGAATATTGCCCAGTTTGGTGGTGATCCTGATAACGTGACTATCTTCGGACAGAGTGCGGGAGGTCGCAGTACTCGCGCTTTGGTTGAGTCACCTTTGGCTCGCGGATTGTTCCATAAGGCAGTAATAATGAGTGCTGGTGGTGTGTCGGTAGAGAATAACGGTGCTGTGGTTCCTGCGGGTCCTTTTGTTCCGCTTACGCTGGCTCAGGCAGAGGAAACGACCAAGAAGGTGATGGATTGGGCTGGTCTTACCGACCTGAAGAAGATGCGTCAGGCATCAACAGAGACTATCTTCGCGTTGAGCAGCATCTATGCAGGTGCAACAGGCGAGCGCGTTACGCTTCCACAGGGACTTATCGTTGACGGCTACGTATGCACCAAGAGTTTTGATGATGCAGCGCGTGAGGGTACGCTTGCCGACGTGCCTTATCTGATAGGTTTCACACAGCATGACATGGGAGATATGAGTATCGGTATTGCGGAGTTTTGTCGTATTCGTGAGGCTCGTGGTGGTAAGGCTTGGGCTTATCAGTTTGCTCGTCCGCTTCCTGATGATGGTTCTCATCCAGAGGTGACATCACGATTGCAGGGCGCTTTCCATTCATCTGACCTATGGTTTGTGTTCAAGACATTGAAGTATTGCTGGCGTCCTTGGACGAAGGGCGACTGGGATTTGTCGGAAAAGATGCTCACGGCATGGACTAACTTCGCGAAGTATAGCGATCCGAATGGTCCGCAGGGTGGGGCGTGGAAGCCTCTTACCAAGTCAACACCTTCGTTCATGGTGTTCAAGCTCGATAAGAATGACGCGGAGGCATCAGAGTTTGGTACTCCGGTGAAGAAGTGATACGCTAAAGCACCTTGCGGTGGTAGTTTTGGGAAGTAAATTCGCAGTAAATTAGAATCAGTAAATTACTAAACGGCATCCGCCGTAGGAAATTTCCAACATATAGTTTTTAGCAGCAAGCTGCTTTTTTCGGAACAAAAATTAACGTGATTGAAGAAGCTCTGAAAGAGCGACACCTAAAAGGGCGGTGCGGATTTGCTTGCGATCTGAGCTTGCGAAGAAGCGCCGTTACATTATGGGCATTATAGTAATTAGAGGTCTGAAGGACCGATACCTATTATATTTATTAGGTGTCGCACCTACGGCGCTTTACGTTATTTTCTTATAAAATAAACGGTGTAAAATTGAAATTTGAAACCTAAATTATATTATTGTTTATTATGAAGAAAGTATTTCTTTTGGTAGCAATGCTATCAATGACATTGTTCTCAATGGCACAAAATCCTGTGCTCCAGATTGAAGGCGGACAGGTTCAGGGTGTGAAGGCAGATGACCACCCTGATGTGTATGTTTATCGCGGAATACCTTACGCAGCAGCTCCTATCGGCGATTTGCGCTGGAAGGCTCCGCAGCCAGTAGTGCCTTGGAAGGGAGTGAAGATTTGTGATACCTTTGGGCATCCATCGTATCAGGCTGTTCACTATCCTGGAGGCTATACTACAGAGTGGGGCTATGGCAAGGAGGCACCATATAGTGAGGATTGTCTTTACCTTAATGTCTGGACGAAGAATCCGGGTGATGTGAACAAGAAACTGCCTGTGGCATTGTGGATTCATGGTGGTGGCTATCGTGAAGGATGGGGTACAGAGCCAGAGTTTGACGGTCAGGAATGGGGCAATAAGGATGTTGTGCTCGTAACAATAAACTACCGTCTTGGTGTGTTTGGTTTCCTCTGCCATCCAGAGCTCTCAAAGGAGAATCCACACGGTGTTTCAGGCAACTACGGTATTCTCGACCAGATAGAATCACTCAAGTGGGTGAAGAAGAACATCGCTCAGTTTGGTGGTGATCCAGACAACGTGACTATCTTCGGACAGAGTGCAGGTGCTGGTAGTGTGCGCACGCTTTGTGAGTCACCATTGGCTCGCGGACTCTTCAACAAGGCAGTAATTATGAGTGGTAATGGTATCTCATTGCCTACGAAGGATGGTGCAAAGCCACGTCCAGCAGGACCTTTCGCTCCTGTATCGCTCGCAGAAGCAGAGGCTATGACAAAGAAGATGATGGACTGGGCAGGACTTACCGACCTTGCAAAGATGCGTCGTGCATCTACTGAGACCATCTATGCTCTCAGCAATATCTATGGTAGCGTGACAGGTGAGCGTGCTTTCCTTCCACTCATGCCAATCGTTGAGGGATATGTTTGCACAAAGAGTTTTGATGATGCTGTGCGTGAAGGAACCGTTGCTGACGTGCCTTATATGATAGGTTACACCTTGAACGACATGGGCGATATGAGTGAGGGTATTGCAGAGTTCTGTCGCGTACGCGAGGAGAAGGGTGGCAAGGCTTGGGCTTACGAGTTTGCCCGTCCGCTTCCTGATGACGGTTCTCATCCAGAGGTATCGGCACGATTGAAGGGCGCTTTCCATTCATCTGACCTTTGGTATGTGTTTAAGTCGTTGAAGCATTGCTGGCGTCCTTGGACGAAGGGCGATTGGGATCTCTCGGAGAAGATGCTCACTTCATGGACTAACTTCGTGAAATACGGCAATCCTAATGGTGCACAGGATGGTAACTGGAAGCCTCTCACCAAGAAGAATTCGTCGTTCATGCTCTTCAAGCTTGATCAGAATGATGCAGAGGCATCAGAGGTTGGTGCGCCGATGAAGCCGTGATGAGTGAAGAGTGAAGAACGAAGAGTGAAGAATTTAAGTTACGCTTATAAGTGAATAGTGAAAAGTGAATAATACCTAATACTGGTAGCCACCAGAACGAGGTTCACACAAGGGCGTTAGCCAGTATTAAGTATTATTATCTATTCGTTATTCACTATTAAACTAAAAATACAAACTTAAATTCTTCACTCTTCACTTTTCACTCTTAACTATAAAATCTTCCGCCACCATCCCTATTCCTTCTGATTCTGGAATCTCATACTTCATGCCATGAGGCACAGACCTGTCACGTAGATAAATGCTGTTCAGGGTAAAGACAAGTCTTTCTAAGGTTTGTTCCTTGATCTTAGGCTTCAGCTCGCACTCCCAAATCACGATGCTATGCCAACCCATTTCCGCTAATCTCTTCTGAACCTCGATGTCACGCTCTTTGTTTCGTAAAATCTTGCTTACCCAGAAATCCCTGTTGGAATGTGGAATCTTACAGCATTCCGTATTTTCAATCTTCTCTGTATCAACATTGTGACCATGCCAGAAACATCCATTCACAAATACGCACGTCCTGTATTTTCTCAGTACCACATCAGGCTTTCCCGGTAATCGCGGATGATTAAGGCGGTAGCGAAAGCCACGACTCCACAGAAATCTTCTCACCACTATCTCAGGCTTCGTGTCCTTGCCCTTGATAGCCGCCATATTCGAATGCCGTTGTGAAGAAGATAGTCTGTCGGTCATTTTTTTGAGGTTTTGAGGTCTTTAGGTTGAAGGTTTGGAGGTTGTAAGGTTTTGAGGTTATGAGGTCAGAATGCTTATGGCGATGCTGACCTTATAACCTCATAACCTTCAAACCTTATAACCTTACAAATTTCTTACCGTTCTGTATGTATATCTTTCCCGATTGTGGATTGCTGATGCGTTGCCCACTGAGATTGAAGATTGGGTGATGGGTGTTAGGTGATAGGTGTTGGGAGGTGATGCCCGTAGAACTTTCCTCAACCTTGGTGAGCTTGCTGTAAAGGCGAACGTACTGCTTTTCAGCCTGTGGTGTGCCGAAGGCAGGAGAGAGCCATGAGTTCTCGTTCGCTTCGCTTGCACCTACATTCTGAATGGTGTAGCCCTTACCTTCCTCGTAATCCACTTTCCATAGACCGTAGTTCTTGGCATCCTCACCATATTGTTCCTTAATGCCGAGGGCGAAGAGACACCATGCCTTTGGAGGGGTGTTTACGTAGCCTTGGTTGCCCCAGAGGTTATACGTGTTACCACTTTTATTTGCAATCTGAATGGTGTAGAGATTACCAGTTACGGAAGTCTGGGCATCGGTAACGCGAGTGAACTTGAACCAGCAGTATTCGTTAGAGCCGATCTCGTTGTATGAGCCGTTGGCAAGGTTCTGCGGAGACTCGTTGCCGCTATTAGCGTAGAGGATAGACGTGCAGTCGATGTCGGTAGGGAAGAGTACCTTGCCGTTCAGTTTGTCTGCTGCTATGCTTGCCTCATCCTTTTGGCTGATGGTATAGTTGGATGGCTTCTCTGGCTCTGGGATAGGGTCGATGTTCTCAAGACGTATGTTCTTGCAGAAATTCCAAAGCTCGACGGCATTGTTGTGCGATGGGTTATGGTCGCCCCATTGATACATGAAGAGCACCACCTGATAGCCGTCCTGATTCTTCCATACCTCACGGTCGCCTGGAGTAGCACCAGAGAAAGGGCGGTAGTTGGTAGTCTTGGTGTAGGTGTTCTCACCATTCACCTTTGCCATGTTCTGTACGTAGCCGTGTACGTCATACTGGCTGAGTTTGAACACGCTATCATCCTTTGCGTGACAATGAATGAGATTGATAGGACCTTTCACCTTGTTCCAAGGCTGCTCAGAGAACTGTATTCCGCTGCAAGGAGCAAAGGCTGCAATCTTTCGTGTCATGTTGTGCATACAGTGGTACATCAGCATAGAACCCATGGAGAAACCGCTCCAATACACACGGTGGGCATCAATCTTGTACTTGGCATACATCTCGCCGATGGTCTGCTCTACGAAGTGCTGGTCGCTGGTGCCGCCAGTGTCCCACGTATTACCATTGCTACGCAGATAAGTCACGATGAACTTCTCTTTGTCAATGAGTTCGTACATACGGTCGCCACCATATTGCACCTCTGGGCTCTGGTTCATGCCGTGGGTAACGATCATGAGAGGGAGGTTCTCGGTAACGTTGTCGGGTGTGTAGATAACCATGTTGCGGGTTTTGCCGTCAACAAGAATGTTCATGCTACTCTTCACGTATGCCATAGATTTAGTGCAGGCAAATAGCGTGAGGATAGCAAAAAGGAACTTTGATTTTGCCATTTTTTTGTAGTTAGTTATTTTAAGATATTTAGGTTGTTTTTTAAGTCAAAAGGTGTAGGGCAATGGCATCAGTCCTTATAATCGTCTTTGCGCTTTGGGTTCATTGGGAACCAACCTTTCTTCACGCGCTGACGCTGTTCGAAGATTTCGAGGATGCTCCATAGACATGAGCAACCAATGACACCGAGTACAGGACTGAGGATCTCATTGTCGGTGAAGAGTGAAGCTACTACGAAGGCGATGCCAGAGATGAGGAATGCCCACCAGCACTTTACGCCGAAGTAGTATTCTGACTTGATTACGATTGGATGAAAGATGCCGATGACGAGGAATGTGGTCACGGCGATGATAAGTCCGAGAAAATTCATAAGATTATTAAATATTTTTAAGTGAAAAATGAACAATGAAAAATTATAAAATACAGATTAGTATTTGCACGTATGGCTTTTACCTGAAAAATGTAATTTGTATTTTTCATTTTTCATTTTTCACTTTTCATTTTTCATTTATAATTTCTTGTCCCTTTTTTATCGCCTCATCTGATATTTCCTTGTTGGCCATAGCAGATTTGACGGCTTGCCTCATGACGGAATCATTGTCGAGAGGATTCTTTACTTTCTTCAGTTTTATTGTTGCGATGATTTTATCACCAATCTCCTGAGCTTCATCGTAGTCCTTGGAATTGAAGTTTTCGTTAAAGTAGATAACGATGTGTGAATCCTTCATATAGGTGACATACTGCTTTTGGATGATGGTGTCCTCATCTTCATAGTTGGCGAAATATAGTATGCTTGTTGGGTAGCCTCCAACCTCAACGCTATCAATTTCTTCTATCAATTCGGCATTAGCCCCACTTAGCGCACGTGCTGTCTTTGCCATTTCCGTAGCTTCTGCTATGTTTTTCCATTGAATAGGCATGAAAGCCTTTACGATGTGAAACCATACAATGCTTTCGTAAGGATTGTAGATGTTGACCTCATTTCTCATAGAGTCCAATCCTTTCCATCCATCGGCATCGCATACCCATCCTTCGGGAATGTCAATGGAAAACAGTTCATTCTCGTATGTCTTTGGAGAAGACGCGCTATTTTGTGTGGCTTTGGGAGTTGGTCGGGTACATGAAGCCACAATTATGATAAGGAGGAATAAAGATGTTCTTATAAATGATTTCACCATATTCTTTACACTTTACTCTTTATACTTTACACTATCTCTTACAACTCACTTACATCTGCCAATCCGTTCATCACCACATAGACTATGATGTCGGCAAGAGAGCGGGCATGGAGCTTATCCATTATATTCTTGCGATGTGAGATAGCGGTGGTAAGACTGATGTTGAGACGTTCTGCCACTTCCTTGTTGATATAACCCTTGCTCAGAAGTAGTGCTACCTCTATCTCGCGAGGGGAGAGAAGCTGTTCCTCTTTTTGGGGATGAGAAGGTGGCATAGGCATTGGCATACAGCCGTGCGGTCCGTGGGTATTGCGGTTGAGGGCGAGAATGTCGCGAACAAGTTCTTTTTCCTTTTGACAGATGTTGATGGTTTTTACGCCATTTATTGTCATGTCACCATTAACGAGTACGATGCTTCTTGCAGCCTGTTGTCTGAAAAACTGTGTGTGCTCGAAGTAGATGCGCGATGATACGAAGAAATGCACGTACTGGTTAGTGTCGAGCATTTCCACCTCTTCGAATGTTTGTAGCAGTTTTATCTCTGCCACGGGTATGATGTCTTCGAGAATTGCCTGAAGACCAAGTCCCGTGAGTATGTTGGGTTCTATGATTGCGAAGCGTGGGTGCATAGTTTTTTTATATTTAAGTTAAGAGTGAATAGTGAAAAGTGAAGAATTTGAGTTTGTATAGAACTCGCATTTTCACTATAAATGTAACTTAAATTCTTCACTATTAACTCTTCACTCTTAACTTATTTTATCTTATTATAATTAGCAGCACCAGCGTCCAGTGTGCCATTGCTCCTAAGAGTACGAATACATGCCAGATAGGGTGGAAGAATCTCTTGCTGTCGTGTGCGAAGAAATATGTTCCGGCTGAATAGAATATACCCTCGGCAAGGAGTAGTGCCATCTCAGATACGGTCAGTTTGTTGTAGATCTCGGGAGCTATCAGCAATATGCTCCATCCCATAGTGAGATATATTGCGAGTGATAGTTTGGGATATTTCCCGAAGGCGAAGATCTTATAGAATACACCACCTATGACGGCTGCCCATTGGAATCCGAATACAAGCCATCCCATCCAACCGCCTATAACACCAACGCAGATTGGGGTGTACGAACATGCTATCATCACATAGATGCTGATATGGTCAAGACGTCGCAGCACGTTCTTTGCCATTCCTGGTTTCACCCAGTGGTATAGTGTGCTTGATAGGAACATAAGGAACATACCCACAATGAAGAATATAACTCCGAAGGACATCTGCCAACTCTTGCCTACAGCTGGCCATACCATCCATATTGATGATAATGCAAATACCGCCCCTACAAGATGCGTCCATGTGTTGCCTTGCTCGTTGATACCCCAAAAAGGCTTTTCCTTAGTTAATGTCTTGTTCGTATTATCCATAATTGAGTGCAAAGATAATATATTTTTTTGTGAAAACAAAAAAATATAGTTAAGAGTTAAGAGTGAAGAGTGAAGAATTTAAGTTACTCTTATCGTTAATGACCATTATTGATAAAAAAGTAACTCAAATTCTTCACTCTTCACTTTTCACTCTTCATTTCCCTATCCACGCTTTCACTTCGTTTCTTCTCATTCTTGAAATGATAATCTCTGGAGGATTGTCGCCTGTTAGTATCAGTTTCTCTTTGCCGTTGGATAGGCGCTCTGTTGCAGTAACCTGTTCAAGAGGGATGATGAACTTACGGTTCACGCGCATGAATCTCTGAGGGTCGAGCTGGAGGGCAAGTTCCTCAAGTGATATATTGATGGGATATGAAGTGTTGTCGAGTAGTTTCAGATAGGTGTTCTTTTGTTCTGAAACAAAATATCTGATGCCAGAGATATGTATCATCTTCTCTCCCTTAGCCGTTTTCACCATGAAGCGCTCGCGGAACTTGTTATTCCTTTTGCTAAGAGAATGGGAACTAATGGTATTGCGTGATGTGTCTTTGGTCGTGACATTGGCTGCAAGCAGTCGCAATGCTTTTTGTAGTGCCGTGTGCAACATCTCTTCGTTGATAGGCTTGAGCAGGTACGACAGACTGTTATACTCAAATGCGCGAAGAGCGTGTTCTACGTATGTAGTGGTGAAGATGATAGGCATGTTCTCGGGTGCACACGATAATGCATCGAAGCTGAGACCGTCGTTGAGCTGTATGTCAGCGATGATGATGTCAGCTTCTGATTTCGAGAGAAAGAAATGACGTGCTTCGGCAACGGTAGGTATCGGACCTATCAGCAAAGCAGATGGCATTAAGTCCTCAAGCATGTGCCTGAGTACGTTATAGTTGTGCATCTCATCCTCAAGAATCAGTATCTTCATTTTTTATTTATAATGAATTGTAAATTCGCTGCAAAGATACAAAAATAAATGAAAAATGAAAAATAATAAAATGAAAAATACAGGTTTCGCTAAATGCTAATCTGTATTTTCCATTTTTTCATTTTATGATTTTTCGCTTATTACACTCTATACAACAATCCGTTCTTTAAGTCTTTTTCCGCTGTCTCCTTGATCTTGACATGGAGTTTCTTACCAGTTGCGCTGAACGGAATCTGCGGAATGAAGCGATAGAAACGTGGACGCTTGAAGTTAGCGATGTCTGGACTCTTCTTGCAGAACTCGTCAAGCTCCTCTGGTGTGAGGCTATCGTCACCCTTTACGATGTATGCCGTAACTATCTGACCACGAACCTTATCCGGAACTGATGTCACGATGCAATCCTTAACCTTCGGATGTACGTTGAGCACCTCCTCTATCTCCGTAGGGTAGATGTTCTCGCCTGAAGATATAATCATATCGTCCTTGCGGCCTACGATGGTGATGAACTGATTCTCATCCCATGTTGCGAGGTCGTTAGTGTAGATGAAGCCCTTGTAGTATTTCTTCTCCGTCTCTACATCATTGTTGAAATAGAGGTAAGGCGACTTTGCAGGAGAGCAGATGATAACCTCGCCAACCTCGTTGCTATCGGTAGGGATAAGCTCATCTGGCTCAGCACGACGATCCTCATAAACCTTTACCACGCGCACATCATCGTCAACGCATGATGCTCCGGCAGTTCCTGCATTCTCAGGAAGGTCGAATGGGCGTAGGAAGGTGTTCCAGAATGTCTCCGTTGTGCCATATCCGTTATAGATGTTTGGTGTGAGAACGCGCTGATAGCGTATGCAGGCAGAGCGCTCCAACGGACTTCCCATAGTCACGATGCCCTTGAGTGTCTGAAGATCGTATGCCTGACGTTCCTGCTCATCGGCAAGAGCTTCGAGTACGGTAGGTACTCCGATGATGAATGTTATCTTGTGTTGCCATACGTACTGGAGGGTTTTGAGAGCATCAAAATGGCTCATTACCACCATTGTGGCACCTGCGTAGAGGGCAGGACCGGGACCAGCGCAATGTAATCCGCCACGGTGGAACCAAGGAGTCGTGTTCATTGTCACATCACGATAGCTCATAGGGAAATGAATCATCACATCGTGAGCAGAAAGAACCTCGTTGATAGATGTCATTGACACACCCTTTGCACGACCGGTAGTGCCTGATGTATAGAGGCGAGTGGTCTCGTCGTAGATGTTGTAGCCGGAAGTAGGATCGTAGTATTCTGCCGTAGAGGCATCCTCTACGAAATCCTTGTATAATATAACCTTTTCCGTACTCTTGCCATTTGTAACTATAAGTCGCTCAGGCTTATGTCCGCTTATGGTAAGAGCCTCAAGAACAGTACTCTCGTTTGTTGAGTCGAAAATGATTACCTTTGGGAGTGAGTCCTCTATGTTGTCTGCAAGTTCGCCTGGACTAAGGCGGTAGCTTACAGGACAGCAAACGGCATGAGCCTTCTGTGTTGCAACGTAAGCGAAAGCAAATTCAGGGCAGTTGAGGAGGTCGAGCATTACTACATCCTTCTTGCCAATGCCTAATGAAACGAGGGAATTTGTAAGACGATTGACATCATCATTGAATTCTGCGTAAGTCCATTTCCTGTTGCTGGCTGGATCGATGATAGCAAGTTTGCGAGAGTAACGGCGTACGTTTCTCATGTAACCCTCTATCCAGGTATATCGGCTTTCGAATAACTCTTTGAAATTTTCCATTTTCTTTTATTTTGGGGATTATTTACTTTGTTGAGTGCAAAGTTATTATATAAGGAAATGAAACGAAAAAAAATCGACAACTCAATTACTGAATTGTCGATTTTAAGGGATGAAATGTCACGCAAAAAACGTGTTCTGCGCACACCGTTGTATGCGTGTGCAAAAGTTGAAAGTTAAGAGTGAAGAGTTAAGAGTGAAGAATTTAAGTTACATTTTATATCGAAAAAAGCGATATAATGTATTAAACTGCAATACAAACTCAAATTCTTCACTTTTCACTCTTCACTCTTCACTTAGAACTTACTTGTTCTTCTTAATCTTCTCAACGTAAGCGTCGATAACGGCAACGGCAGTGATGTTAACGATGTCGCGAACGCTAGAATCGAAGTCTGTGAAGTGGATAGGCTTGTTAAGACCCATCTGGATAGGACCGATTACCTCAGTCTCAGGAGAGAACTGCTTGATGAGCTTGTAAGCTGAGTTTGCTGCGCTCAGAGAGGTGAATACCATAGAGTTTACAGCCTCATTGTGCAGACGGAGGAATGGGTACTTCTCATCACGACGCTCCTGATCAAGGGCGAGGTCAACAGTCATCTCACCGTCGATCTTGAGGTCTGGGAACTCAGCCTGAAGCTCTGCAATAGCATCGTGCATCATGCGTGGAGTACCAGTCTTGTCAACACCGAAGCTTGAGAATGAGATACCTGCAATGCGAGGCTCATCGTTGAAGAAGCGGATGGTATCGGCTGTAAGGCGAGCGATATCCTTGATAGTATCCTTGTCAGGAGACTGGTTTACAAGTGTATCAGCGATATAGTAAGTGCCACGCTTTGAGTTCACAATGTTCATCGTAGCGAAGTGGTTATACTCAGGACGGATGCCGATAACCTCCTTGGCACACTTGATAGTGTTAGAGAACTTGGTATAAACGCCTGTGATGAAAGCATCAGCATCGCCAGTCTCAACCATCATCATACCGAAGTAGTTGCGCTCGAACATCTTATCGTTAGCCTCCTCGAAGGTGTAACCCTCACGCTGGAGCTTGTCAGAGAGAATCTTTGCATAACGCTCACGACGGTCACGCTCACGGTCATGACGGAGGTTTACAATCTCAACGCCCTCAAGGTTAAGCTCGAGTTCCTTAGCCTTCTTCTCAATCATCTCGTCGTTACCGAGGAGGATAGGAGTACAGAGACCCTCTTCCTTAGCCTGAACGGCAGCCTTGATCATTGTTGGGTGCAGACCCTCTGCGAATACCACGCGCTGTGGGTGCTTGCGAGCAGTCTCATAGAGATTCTGTGTAACGCTTGTCTCCTGACCCATACGACGACGGAGCTTACGCTTGTATGCGTCCCAGTCTGTGATAGGATTACGTGCCACACCGCTATCCATAGCAGCCTTAGCAACAGCAGCAGATACCTCTGTGATAAGACGTGGGTCAACTGGCTTTGGAATGAAGTAGTCAGGACCGAATGTGAGGTTGTTCACGTTGTATGCCTGGTTCACAACGTCTGGAACTGGCAGCTTAGCGAGGTCAGCGATAGCGTGAACGGCAGCAATCTTCATCTCCTCGTTGATGGCGCGAGCGTTTACGTCGAGGGCACCACGGAAGATGTAAGGGAA
>CACYXI010000119.1 GCA_902778265.1 uncultured Bacteroidales bacterium
CATATCGCAGCATCTGTATTTGTTATAAGTTTCATCTTAAAAACTATTTCAATATCTGTGCAAATTTAGCGATAATCGCTGAATTACGGTTAATTTTGCACCGATTATTAGGAAAGTTTATGAAGATGCGTTAATCTTCCAAAATTACCATCCCGTTTCTGCATTTTTTCGTAACTTTGGAAGAATTCGCAGGATTTCTTTGTATAAAGGCGTTGCAGAGGATTGAGAAAAATCAGGGTTACGATATAGAGACCGTTCTCAATTCAATGTTCTGCTATAAATTGCCTGAAAGAGCACCCGACTCTGAGCCACCGCCTGTTTCGTGTCTCGTTGTCGGATGCAAAGGTACCGCTCGGCTTTGCCGCTTGCCCAAGCAAGAACTTTATTCTGAAACAGCCAAATACTATTCACAATTTCTAACCATCAGTTTCACCGTCATCTTCATTTTCTTCATCGGCATCCTCAAGTATCTCTGGAAACAGCATCATGTGTTCCAATGGGGCAGAGTTGCCAAACATATATTCGCTATAGCGGGTTATATTGTCGTAGGTCGCCAAGAAACAAAAATCATTAATAGCATATATGTCCTTAGGATTCTGGATGGCATAGCCGTTCGCCACATCCATCATGTCATTGATGACAGGATTATCTGGCAACACTGTGTCCGCCCTGAAGCAGATGTCTTTATCCGACAACGTCTCAATATAGAATCCGTTATCACCTTCAATGGAATCTTCACCAGTATCTGTCACCTGTTTGTTTTCCTTATTTCCTTGCTTGGGTAAAGACACGACAACAATCCCCAAAACGATAATCGATACAAAACCAAATATAAACTTCTTCATCTTTAGCAATTATCAGTTCAACACCTCACAAATAAATTCAATTTGCCACCCACAATCAACGCAAATAGACAAAGCTCCCTCTCTACCACACATATCCCTCCAAGTTCGAGGTGGGCTACAGAAGTGTATCCAGCGAAGTTGCTCTGATGACTTACCACAAAACGGACAAGAAAGATGGTTTGGATATGGTTCCAATTCATTACCCACACATAACTCAACATCTTCTTTGGGGAATATTTCGGGGTCGTTTTCTTTAACCCTTTCTTTTAGTTCTTGTTTAGCGTACCACAGTTCATCGCTTTCAATTATTTTGAATGGTGGAACGTCAGATAGGAAACCACCATAATGCTCTTCCCATACAATTCCACCTGTCCGATGTCCTTCCTTATCATAACCATCCCATTGCCCTGCGGCTATCTTCACTGGGCGAATGTCATATAACCTGATAAAGCCAGATTTGAACGCATCTATGTAAAGTTGTCCTAAATCTTTAGAATGTATCCATCTTTCATTTTCCGCGATATAATATTCCTCACCTCTCAGCAAGGGTATCGTATCGCCATAATTTCCGAGATATAATGGTTCATTGTCATCATAATCCGCATAAGATGCATGTATCATTGAAAAAGCATCAACTGCAAGTTGAATACTCTCTTTTAATTGTTCTTCGTTTAATTCTGAACGCCAAACGCTCCAGTGCTTATTAACGGATGTGTTTTCTATGCTCATTAACCATAAGCCGATAACATCCCAAGTCCTTCTTCGTGGTGAGAATTCCAAAGTCAGTGTCATTGCGAGTTTTTTAGCCTCATGAACAAATGTATCAGTAAGGAGCAAATCCTTATACATGTAGTTGTTTTTTCTTGAAAAACCTAATTCCTCAAAAAAAACAGGTAGCCATGCATAGTCTTCTTCGTATATCTTTATAAAGTGATGGTCTATCATCGTTACTTTCCTTTATTGTGTACATATCGACTGCAAAGGTACGAAATTATTCTCAAATGGAGATATTTGTTTTGTCACAAGCCTTGTGAAAGTATATTTTTACTCCCAAGTTACAAGATTTCTTGGCAATGCTATCTTCTTAACCTCTCCACGTAGCCCATCTATATAGTAACTCTTTGCCATGTAGTCATCAAACTGTCCGACAAAAGCGGCCCTGATGCGGGCACACTTCTCATTGATAGAATTGAGCATGGGATTTGTCACATCCTCTATACTCTGTATTGCTCTGTTGGTCAATCCCGATGGCTTTAACTGATTATAGATTCTCGTTAGTTCTTCCCGATAGTCTGGCAACTGCTTGAATGTTATCCCTTCTGGGTGACGAAGGAACAGCAGATAAACAGCCTTTACCAAAGGTTCCATCTTAATCTCCATATTGTTGTAGTCTGGCAGGAGGATACGATAGTCTTTCGTGATAACAAGGCGACTCAGGCGGTTGTCTGGGTGAATCAACTGTTCCAAAAGATATTCTGCAATACCACGCTGGCGCAACTTGCTGATTCGCTCTCGCACTTCCTCCATCAATTCGTTAATTTTTTCTTCTTGCTCCTCTGGGCTAAAGTTATCATCAGCAAAATTGGCAGAATCGCATTCGGCATCTCCCCATTCATCATAACTTTGAGTCGAGCCTTCAAGAAGTCTGTCATGCCGTTCTTTTTCTATTGCAATTTGCTTACCTATCCTATGGAGTTGGTCAGCCAAAGGCTCTCCACTCTTCGATGACAATGGATAGAAACGAGTTGTGGCTTTATCCTTTCCGTCCCTCCCTCGGTGTATATCCTCAGTCCGAATGAATCCTTGTTTTATCTTTTCTTTGTCTGAAGGGTTCTCCAGATACTGAAGCAGAAAGTTATTCCCAATGGATATTTCCGAAAGTTCTACATCGTTGAGATAGGGTGCCCTGTATTGAAGGACTCGTTTGTCTTTAAGCTTCTTAATGAGCAGAGGTAGATAGATGATATGGAAACCTATCATCTGTCCCCAACCTTCCAATACCTCTGGATGCTTCTCTAAAAGTTCCGATAGTGCTTTATCCTCTTCGTTTGCTACATACACCAGTTCCTTGGGTGATAGTTTGCCGTCTAACTTGAACTCAATTGTATTATCCTCGATCTTTATCTGATCTTGGGGTGGTAGCGGCTGATAGCTAATTGCAGTCTTCTTTTCCGACCGCTTCTCCAATACATACAATCCAATGAGCAAAGCGGCAACCACTACATCAATCACATTCCATGTAGCGCGTCCCAATGCAATCTTGTATATCGGTTGAAACAACAATGCCAGGACACCAAACACCGTTGCAGCGATAGACTTATGCCTGACATAATACTGATATGCCATCAGACCGAATACCACCATCGCCACAAATCGCACCAACTGGAAATACCCATATGGCATCGGTGCCAAGCACAGCAGCATCAATACTGCAAGGATGAGATAGACCTGTTTCATCATCTACTTGTTATCTTCGATAGAATAGTGTTAACACACCAATCTATATCATCTTTTATTTGATATGGCATGAAGCGAATCACATTCCACCCCATTTCTATAAGACGAGCATTCTTCAAATGTATTGCATAGCTCTGCTCGCTATTGTACTCAACATCATCTTCAACCTCTATTGCACATTTTTTATCGACGAGAGCCAAATCTATGCGGTACTTATCAATAGTGTGCTGTGGATACGTTTTGATACCTTTGTCATAAAGGACTGTGTACAACTTCTTCTCCCAATCAGAAACAAAAATTGTCGTATCAACAGCAGGATACTCTCGTCCCAACTGAGGCAAGTCATTAATGGTGACGCCAGAATTTCCATATAGCGTATCTGTATAATCTGCGAAATGAGCCAAATAATGGATGTTCGAGTTCTGACAGAAAGCCTTGTTGCCAATAACAATCAGACTCGCCCGTGCTCGTGTAATGGCAACATTGAATAAGTTTGGTGTGCTCCCTAAGAAATTCAAAGTTCCCTGAGGCGCTCCGTCAGATACAACAGGTGAGAAAATAATAACGTCCCTTTCGTCACCTTGAAATTTATGAGCGGTTGCAGCAATGAAATCGTGCTTTTTTACAAGTTCTTCATACAACCTTTTCTGTGCCTCTTGCAACTGGTGCGTAATACGTTCCGCTTGGCGCTTGAATGGAGTCACAACACCAATGGTTCCGATATAGTTTCCACTTACCAGTTCCTTAAGTTGTTCTACCACAGCGTTGATTTCCTCCTGATTGTAGGCACTTCCTGCTTGGGGCCTTATCGTGTTGCCAGTTACTTCTTTCCATACAACACTCTTATCAGAACCAAACGGGAACTTCAACTTGGAATAGTCTGTTGCAACCCTCAACAATCCATTATAAAACTCTCTGTTTGAGAAATCTATGATACTGGCATGACTTCGATGATGGTCACGCAGATGAACCAAATCATCTCCATGCCCAACTGCAACAGCCAAGTCGAAAAGCGAATGAATGCAATATGAGAACAGGGCATCTATTTCATGCTTTTCCACAAGTTCCCTATCTTGCTGCCGGGTCATTGTTGTTATGTGCTTCAACTGGTGTGGATCGCCAATAATAACAGCCCGTTTGGCTCTGAACAACAAGGGAATGATGGATGCAATGTCACATTGGCTTGCTTCGTCTATGATAACCAAGTCATAACAACCAGCAGAGAAAGGTAAGCGTCCTCTTGCAGAGAGTGATGTCACTGCGCATATCGGCATCAGCCGAGTCAGTAGCCTTTCAATTCTCTTATATTCATATGCAAGTTGACTGTTTCCCATATCTCCGTTGTTCAGTTCCATATTAGCCAAGAATGAGGCTATTTGTTGACGATATGCGTCGGGAATCTGAGGTGCACAGGTCACAAGCCACTTGTTCCATAATGTCCTTGCTGCAGAAGAAAGCCTTTTCTTAATGTCGTTCAACTTTACGTCCAAGTCTTCAAACGATGTTCCATCATTGTACTTATCCAACTTGACCTTGTACTCACACAACTGGCGATATTCCGTCAAAGCCCCTTCTTGCTCTGAAAGTACACTCTCGTCAAACTGTGCAGGCTCCAATTCTTGACGTTTAATGCCCTTTAGCAGCGTGTTATATGCAGCAAGACTGTCTTCAAAGACTTGAATTCTCTCTTTCTTGACAAACATCCATATGAGTTTTGTCCAAAAGGATTGTTTCTCTTTCTGCGATGCATTCCAATTGTGCTTTAATTCCTCCAACTGACGAGTGAACGTGTTTTCCGTCGTCTTGTTACAGAAGTGCTGCCATCCTTTCCACCTGTCTTTTACAGCGGATAACTTTCCTTGCATTCTTGTTAGTTGATTGCAAGCGTCTATTACAGATTGTTGTTGCTTTATGATAGTTGCTTTTTCCGATAGAAGTGCCTCATATTGTCTTTTCGCATTATTAAACTCTTGTTGCTGGGCTGGTGTCGGTTGGGGGGCATGTAGTAGTCTTCTCAGATACTCAGCAATCTGTGTAAAATCACGCCTACCTCCTAATCTTATCATGATAGGTCTCTCTCCCAAGGCATTTGTACGTTGCTCCACCACATCCACTGCCTTGTTGTTCTTACTGGAGAAGATGGCGTTCTTCCCTTTGTGCGCAAGATTCACAATAAGGTTTGCAACAACTTGTGACTTCCCTGTTCCTGGAGGTCCTGTCACTATTGTCAACGGTGCATGTAGAGCATGTCGTATAGCCTCGTCCTGTTCTGTATTCAGGCTGAGTACTTCAAGCAATTCCTCGTTTTGAATCGATGACTGACTTGCCTGTCCGACTTCACCATACAGCCACTGATACAGAGCGGTGTCTTTATAGCCTTCCTTGCTCATCTTCGACAAGGCGTTCAATTCCATTTCAAGTCCCATCGTAAAATTACCTAAGTCGGTCTGGAGGAGAATACAGCGGTTATAGATTCCTTGAATATCTATATACGAAACCGATTCGTTGGGCTGCATGAGATCAGGATTAGGTTCTTCCTTCCAAATCCAGTTGGGGCGCAGTACTTTTAAAGATGTCGCTACCGACTTTACATCTACCATCACATTGTCATCATTCAACCCCAGTTGCTCCTCCAAAAAGAGTAACTCCTGCATCTGCTCGTCCGCATCGTTGATATACAAATCCACGATAGCTTTATTCACGAAAGGAGTGGCAGACATATCAACAATGCCATAATCCGCAGTTACTTGGAAAAGCAGCAAAGGCACAATCTTGTCATTAGTCACCATAACAGGATACCCAACCAATGCCGTCTTTCTTTGCCTAGTGTTGTTGGTGATGAAGCCGACTATCTCATCGTTGTTCGATCCATTGATATATGGCGTACTTATTTCGATATACTGTGGATTGTTTTCATCAATGAGTTTCGGCACACTTACGCTGTTGGCATTTTCAAGCGCAAGACAATTCAAGTAGTACTTACACAATCGTTTCAGCTTAGGATCTGCAAAGTCCATGTCAGGAATTGTTATTTGGTTATTAGGAATTGTCGGCATCGTATTTTCAGTATGAGGTTGTGGCGCAATAGTTATCAGAGGAGCCGCACTCAACTTTGTGGGCACAAAGTCTTGTTCATCTACAATCCTTGCATCCAGAATGCGGTCTATTCTGAACGTCCGTTTGTCATTCTGCTTGTAACAGAAAGCTTCTATGTATCCCTCTCCGTATTCTTCCGAAGAAATAATGCCACCAATAACACGTTCGGAAAGTTCTCCGTTTCCTTTCCTATAATGGATAAACACTTTTTTATCCTCTGTGCTGGCCTGTGCTAATATTTCCTCTACCATATTAATATTTGTGCAAAAAGGTGAATGACTTCACTATATTATTATGTATATCTCTCCAACTCTCTCGTTCTGATTCTCTGTATGAGAAGGTCAGTTTTACAAACTCGTATTTATTGAAGATTGTATATACATTAACAATGACAGGTGGCTGTCTTTTACCATCATCTTTCAGCCATCCCATGCGTCTATATGAATAATATAGTACAGGAAAACCATTTATCACCATAGATTCTGTAGATATAATCTTCATTAGTGGCGTTCCTGAAACTCGACAGTTCTCTTTTGCAGCATCATTTATAGCATATAGGACATCCCTGTCAACGATGATGGGATCACCCCTACCATAAGTGGGGTCGCTTCTATCTTCTTTGAAATATTCAATGATGACCCGACAATATTTGTTGTAGGCTGATTTTACGTCTGCATTTAAGCCTTTTTGTTGGAATGTAATGTGACCTGATTGCGTTGAAACATTTATTTGTGGCTTTTTATTCTGAGCAGCAATGTTTCTGAAGCTATTTAGTTCTGACGATTGCAATTCCAATTTGTTTGGCAACTCAATTCGATACTTGCCATTGCATGAATAGAGTGTTGATTGAGCTTGTACCTTTATGGAAATACCCAAGCATAAGGTTAGAAGTGTTATGAATGAAAATGTTCGCATATTAGCTAGCTACTTGTTTCTGTTGTCAATTCGTTGCCATACGATAGAATCTCTTCTATTTATATATGACTCAATCACCATATGAGATTCTTTATCTACTTGAGCCACTTTCATAAGATGTTTCCCAGCATTTCCTACCCAATCATATTTAAATGGTATAACAACATTGAAGTCACGGTCTAAGTATCCCCATTTGCCATTTTGACAAACGCCAACAAGTCCATTATGGAACACCTTTACATCATCGTAAGTGGTATCGTTAATAGGAGCATAAACATTCAAGTTCTTATCGACAAAAATCCATTTACCATCATTTCCCATAACACCTGCATATCCTTCTGACATTGCTGTTACGTCAGAGAAATGATATTCATCAGGAACTATCCCGATATACATAGGCTTTGAATTATTAACATCGCGTGGTTCTAGATACTTTCCTTCTTTATCCAAGAATTTTAAATCAGGCCCCAATACTTCTGCGCCCTGTCTTTCCGCAACAGCTACTCCATCTTCGGTATAATCATAATAATGATAGAGAGATGGCAGGTTATTATTTATCACTTTTCCATTTTCATCTAACAAAACAGTCACGATTGATTGAATTGGCACACTATCATCAATGTCGGGCTCTTCAAATTCGAGTTCACCTTTTTCGTTTTGTCTAACCACGGTATGTTTTTCTTGATCTTTAGCCAAAGACCACAATAAACCAAATGAACGTCCGTTTACACATGATGACAGGTTCATATATGCAAAATCCGATTTCCTCTCCCCGTCTTTTCCTATGTAGCCCCATTTGAAACATGCATCGGTAACAGGCTCTTCATCATTACATTTGAATATCTGTACAGCAGCCTTGTTAGAAGAGAAATCTTTATAATTGTAATACGAAGCAGGCACTTTCTGATGTCCTAAAGTATCCACGAAACCATACAAAAAAGATATTGAGTCTTGGAATGCCGCCATCCCCTCATGAAATGAGAGAGCAGCAGTAGCATTCTCCAGGCCTGATGCTTGGACAATTTGGTTTTCTTCGACCTTGAAGCGCCTTATCAAATTTGGTGCTATTACGAATTCATTTTCAATGTTTATGTATCCATACCGTACAAATAGGAAACGTTCGACAGGTACATCTTTTGCATACCCCAATCCCAATTTGTGCATCGTACTATCTGAGCGATATGCGTAGAATGTATCAACTACGGCAGCTGCCAAGTGATTTTCAAAATTAGATACGCAGATATACTGAGGGATAACAACCTTATTCCCTAATGTGTCTATAAAACCATATAGGCCATTCTCCATGATAGGATAAAGTTCCATATCACGATACTTGTAATTCTGACAGGAGAAACAAAGAGCACAAACAATAAGGACATAAATGATATGGACTGACTTTTTCATAATTGATACATTTTGAATATATATAGATGGAGATGAGTGGTTTTTACTATTCGTTATATTTAGCCCATTTAAATGTTTTGACGACATTAAACAGGTTGTCAAAGAGAACAGAATCCTTGTCATGGAAAGATACTGTCATTAATGCAGCCTCTGTTTTATTCATCAACAGGAAGATATGGCATGACACTGGCCCTTCACCTTGAGTGTGTCCTTCCCGTCTGTAATATGCATCGTAGGCATAAAAGAACTTGCGGTCATAAATGTGGTGAGAATCATAAAAGGGGCCATTCAACAATTCACCATCAGGAACTGTATAATCTAATATCTTTTGTCCACCACTTAATGCTCTACTAACGACAGGCGCAAGGGTTTTCTCTTGATCAGAATAGGATATATATTCATCTGCTTTGTTGAAATCACCAAAGCCGTGGTAGTAATAATCAATGCCAATTCTTCCATAGTGGTATTCGTCAGCGTCGGTAGTATCACGGTACATAAATATTGTGCTGGCACAGCCATCTCTCATTGGATAGCTTTCTGTATTGCGCATATATGGAGGCAACTTGATTTGAAAGGCGCTATCGAACAAATTATGAGTTACCCAGCTGTCTGGAGCAGAAAAATCCTCATATCCAACGTGAATAAAGGTGTTACCATATAGCTCAACATCACTTACATGTTTAGATTCCCAGCATCCAGAAAAAAGGATGGTGGCAAATAATGGTAGAATCAAAAAAACTCGTTTCATATTGGTATTCCTTTGTTATCTTTTTGCATAAGTCGTTCCCGTACACAAATCGAGCAGAGACTTCTTGGTGAAAAGTACAGGCAAATCTAACAAGAGAAAGAACACAACCACAACAACTGTGTTAGTTAACCCTCCTTGCAAATGTAGTAAGAAGTATGTACCTGCCATCAAGGCTCCACCACATAATCCTCTCGTCAGTGCCTTTCCAAAGCTAATCTTATCATCTGCGCTGTCAAGAATCACTCCTCCGAGCATGCGTTTACCTGGGGATGCGGATAGTATGGATTCAAATATGATATAGAAGAGCAAGTTTAGAAGTATGAATGTGAAAGTAATACTCATATCTAATTCCAAAGTTGAGCCGATGTGTGGAGGGTCATTTGCTAATCGTTCCATATCTTGATAATACTGGCTGACTCCATTGTTATAAGTACCATAGCTATTCATTTGAGATTTATCAATATATTCGTAAAGATCTAGTGGTGTATTACGTAATCCTATATATGTTCCCATCTTTCCAGGTGCTCCATAGGGGCTAATGGCAGTAAAACCAACAACGAAGATAATGAGTATGAAAATTTTGTCAATGATACTGCCAACGAACCTTGTGAGTAATGGCATCTTTTTTACTTCTTTCTCAGTTTCTACAAGGGACGCCTCGTTATGCGGCTGTACTTCTTGTTGCAGAACATCTGTGTCAGAGCCACTTTCCCCCTTTATGTCAGCCTCTTCACTATCCACCTCCGATTCTTGCTGTTCAGGTATTGCCACATCTTTTACAATAGGGCTAATTTGAACAGGTTCAACAATGGTTTCTTCATTTTGTTGCGCTTTGTATGCCGAAATGTTACCCTGATATTCGTCTATTTTCTTTGCGTTCGATTCTTGCCATTTTTTATAGTTGTCTTTCAATTTATTCAATGATGGCAAAACCATCGGATATAGTCTAATAATTCCAAAGATTACAATTGGCAAAACAATTGTATAGAAAAAGAACTCAGAGAAGTCGTAAACATTATACTCATCCAACAAAGAGAAACGATAATACGAGCCACCACCTAACAGATAGCTTATAGACTTGTTCCACGGATAAAAACCGTCAGGGTTATTTTTAGTGGAACTTAGAAATAGAGTAAGATGTAGTAAAAGCCACACTAAATAGGCATATGAAAGTTTCTTGTGTTCTTTCAGAATGTATTCAAGTCTCGTTTTTCTTACAGAGCCTTCATCTTTCTGCTTCTTCCCACAATTTGGGCAGAAGTTGGAATCATTAGGGAGTTCCTTCCCACAATATCTACAATACATAACAACCTCCTATTTATATTGTTGGTCTTTTATTCTCTCCATTACTTCGTTATACTGAACCACCTCATCTTTCGAGAATCGTATGTGCAAATCGTTCTTACCTTTTGAGCCGATGAAATGAAAATCAAACTCCGCAGGAACTTGAGCAGCAACACTCCAGAAAGTCAAACCTGTTGTTTGGTCTGCCAAAGTAACAGCCTGTTCTGCCTTTGACCAAGCCTTGAGTTTTGTGGCTTCACCAAAGTCCTTCATGTTTTCATCTACGATTATCTCGATGTTGACCACTCCATCTGAACATGAAATACTATTCATCGTGTATCCTGCTTCCATCTCCCTTGGCAAAGTGCCTTTTTGCGTAGTCACATTCATTTTTAATTCATCCATAGGCGTTAATTGCTTTTCAAGAGCCTCTGCAATCTCATCTGGAGTCATTGTGTTACGAACTATCACGTTACCAGTGTTCTTACTCTTTACAATATGCTCGAAAGTAACGCGATAATCAACCATCTGCTGGTAGTCACGTCTTTCCGAACCAGAGGATGACGAGATTCCAACTATCATATTTTGCTTCATGTTCCCTAAGAACATTTTTATCTTTTCAGTCGGTATAATGCTTTCATCAACAATCTGAATGATACGATATACGGAGTCAACATATTCGACACTCATCCTCATACCCATAGGTCCTTCCTTGGTACCTTTGGCTGTTTGCGCATTATAATACTCTGCTTTTTCAACTAAAGCGGGACATCTTTTATCTGTAATTGCTTTTTTATTACTACAGGCACACTGTATTGACAATAACGTCAAAATCGCCACTGAAACAATGAATCCCCTTTTCATATCCAATAAAGCTTCTAATCAATTACTACGTTACTGTTTCTAAGAACATTCCTAATATCTTTTCGATCTGAATCTGAAAGGTCTGGGTATGTTTCGAAGTCTTCAGTTCTGACATGAAACACGCCATTCTTTGTTTCACCCTTAATAAATACTGGACGGACTTCATCGTCGAAGTCTATGCCTAACCTTTCGTCTTCAACAGAATACCTCTTTACACTCATACTTCACTGAGCATTTATGCCAAACAGACTCCCAATGAATGGCGGTTGTCAAATAAGGGTTAGGCTACACATAAAAGAAGCGTGGGAATCTCCTGTCACTCGTCCCACGTTCTGAGGCTCTGGCATCGCCTGTTTGTCGAAACGAGCAACGCCGAAGCCCACGCCGATATGTATATAAACGGCTATGACTGCTTCGAAGCCAATGATGGCTGTCAGCAAATCACATGTCGGATACTACATATCCATGGACGTCATTGTTGCTTTGATGTTTGACAAACGTTTAGGGAACTGCCAGATTCCAGAACGTCAAGCACAAAGCGTCAAGTAACGCCTTTCCTATATATAGGTTCCCGTCCCGTAGCCTCCACCCTTGGGCTTCGGCATTGTTCCGAAAACACTGCAAAGATACAAAATATTTAGGAATTTGTATCGCTTTATCCAAAAAAAGAATGTAAAATAGTCTTTCACAAGGCTTGTGAAACCACTTTTTGAGCGAAAAATAGCAGAAAAGCCTCAAAAAACTTGGAAGTTAAAAGAAAAATGCCTAACTTTGCATCGACAAATCCCGCCCGCTTCCCATAAGAACAGCGTACCCAGCGGGACATTTTTTGTATATGGCTATGAGATATACCAAACAGGCGATGACGCTGGCACAGCAGATTCAGACACTGCAAGGCAGAGGTCTGATGATTGCTGACACCAATAAGGCAGAACAGGCTCTTGATGCTATCAGTTACTTCCGATTGGCAGACTACTGGTATCATCTGGAAGCTGATCATCATACTCATCAGTTCCTTCCCAACAGTCATTTTGAAGAGGTATTAGCTTGTTACTTTTTCGACAAGGACTTGAAGGCTTTGCTCTTCAACTGTCAGATCGAAAATCATCAAGCACTTTGCCCCAACTTGTGGTCCGTTCTGGTTTATGGATTCAACGAAAGCCGTAAATCAAAGGCGTTTCCAGACTAACCTCGAAACCATCAAGAAAGAAGTAGGACGCTCTAAGGAGCGGTATATCCGTGAACACTTCCGCAAATACTCTGATCCAGACATGCCGCCTGTTTGGAAAACGCTGGAGGTGATTTCGTTGGGTGAACTCTCAAAACTCTTCAACAACTTCAATGAGTCGCAACTGAAACATAATGTCGCACATGAGTTTGGACTGAATCACCACAAGTTCCTTTCCAGCTGGCTGGAAAGTCTGACCTCGCTCCGTAATCATTGTGCCCACCATGCGAGAGTATGGAATCGTGCATATCCTTTGAAGCCAGCGACACCACAAATAATGCCCAACAAGTGGATTACCAACTTCACATTCAGGGAAGAGTCACTTTATGCCCAACTCTGCTGTATTGCCTATTGGCTGAGTGCCATCGACACTAACAACACTTTCGTTGGCGACCTCAAGCTATTGCTGCTTCGCAATCCGTCAATAGATCCAGCCATGATGGGATTCCCGTCTAATTGGCGGCAGGAACCCCTTTGGCAGTTATAGAGTATGCAGAATGATAAAAGTTCAGCATACCTCATTGCTTTTATTACGATTCTGGGGTTACGGATAAGAAACCTAACTATTTCTTTATTCCTCCCAAATTTGCTTTCAGCCTAAAACTGAATTTCCCCATTTTTCCCCGTCTTGCCTTTTATTTACGGTCATTCTGCGTTAATTCTCCAAAATCCGTCTTTCGTTACAGACTTTTTTCGTAACTTTGCCCCTTACAGACGCGAAATTACTTCGTCTCGGCAAAAAAAAGAAAAAATTCTTTTGTTTTGCACTCTACTTTTCGTAACTTTGCAAACAAATTCACAACGTTATGGCAAAGAACTCCAAATGGCACGACGATTACTGGCTGATGCTGATGCAGATATACCTGAAGAAGCCTGCAGGCATGAAGCCGCTCTACTACCGCGACATGGTGGAGCTGAGCCTCGAGCTGCACATAGCACCCCAGGCCCTGCAGGCCCGCATGCAGCAGATAGCACGGCTCGACACGCCGCGCATTGAGCGCATCTGGCAGACCTACAGCAAGGCGCCGCAGCGCCTGCAGCGCGCCGTGGCTCTGCTGCGCAAGATGAACGGCTTCGGTGCCGCCGACGAGTTCTACGACGGCGTGGAGGTGCAGGAAACCTTCGAGAAAGACTTCCGCCCCCTGCCCGGCGACGACCGTTTCACACCCGCACAGCTCATCATGGTGCTCGACCTCTACTTCAGGCTGACGCCGGCCACCATGGTGGCGCTGACGCCCGAGGTGCAAGAGCTGGCACGGCTGCTGAAGCATAAGGCCGCCGAGGTGGTAGAGGTGCTCGACGTCTTCCAGCTCTGCGACCCCTATCTCAACCGCACCGAGGTGACCTTTTCGCCGCTACTGCTGCCCTGCCAGCAGGTGTGGCAGCGCTTCGGCAACCAAGACCCCGCCGTGCTCGCCGACTTTGCCACACAATTGAAAGAATACTTCAGATGAGCCAGATACAGATACAAGAACAACGACAGGAGCAGCGCCTCACCCAGACCATCTCGGCGCAGCAGCTGCTGCAGGCGCAGCTGGTGGAGCTGCCCATACAGCAGCTGGCAGAGAGGGTGGAGACCGAGATGCACGACAACCCCGCCCTGGAGACGCTGACCGACGACGACGAGCCCTGGGATGCCGCCCCGCACGAGGCCGACGACACGCCCGACGACGACTATGAGGCGCAGCGCGAGCGCGAAGAGCGCAGCGATGCCCTCGATGCCGCCCTGCAGAACATTGGGCGCGACGACGAGGACCTGCCCGTGTACCACGGCGGGCGCGCCACGGCCGAAGAGCGCGAGGAGATGGTCTACGC
>CACYXI010000120.1 GCA_902778265.1 uncultured Bacteroidales bacterium
GGCCCCTCTATTGGCAACCTGTCTAGGAATAAGAAGAAAGAAGTGTAAACTAAGTTAGGAATAACAAACAAAACTGTCAACCAAAATCAGTACACAACACCGGAACTGTGTTCTTGTGAGGTTGAAGCTATGTTTCCAATGATGTAATGCTATAGAAAAAGATCGTTCGCTAAGTAGAAAAGGATCTTTTCCTAAGCAGCGAACGAGTGATTGTCAGACGTCAAATTCAATTATCACGCATTGACCAGCTCGCCGGCATCAACTGCTTTCAGAACTTGATGCTTCTCCATACACAGGGTTGATCCTGTGCGCCTATCCGTGTATAGGAAATATCAATTACACCGAAGGTTTGGGGGTAGATCTTCGTGGCGTCCAACCACAGACTTCTGCACCTGAAGCCCTTTTTATGGCTTCAATTCTTATTGCCAACTTTAAGTTACAGCATATTTAATACCTTCTGCCTAAGAAGCTATTAGTCTTTCTGTTGCATGTTCAGGTTTTCACCAAGATGAGATGACATTATCAAAGCGTAGATATTATAAATAATGGACATTATGATAAATATACAATAGGCATATATATAAAAGTGCATTGAGATTTAAAAAAGAACTCTCTAAGTTGGTCCAATCAAGAAAAATCATTAACTTTGCATTTGCTGATCAAATAATTCCATAATTAAGTTGTGAGGCAATGATGTTAATCATTAAGGAAGCAATAATTATTCACGCAATATAAAGTTTTAAAGAAATGCCTGAAATATCAGTTCGTGGACTTGAGATGCCAGAGTCTCCAATTAGAAAATTGGCACCATTGGCTACAGCAGCTAAGCAAAGAGGTATCAAGGTCTACCATTTAAACATCGGCCAGCCCGACTTGCCCACACCGCAAGTTGGACTTGATGCTTTAAAACATATCGATCGCAAAATTTTGGAGTATTCACCTTCACAAGGATACTTGTCGTATCGGACAAAACTGGTAGATTATTATGCAAAATATAATATTCAGGTTACGCCCGACGATATTATCATCACATCTGGCGGATCAGAAGCTGTGCTTTTTGCTTTTATGAGTTGCCTGAATCCCGGTGACGAGATCATCGTCCCGGAGCCGGCTTATGCCAACTATATGGCCTTTGCCATTTCGGCTGGTGCTAAGATTCGTACGATTGCAACGACAATTGAGGAAGGCTTTTCCCTCCCTAAGGTTGAGAAATTTGAAGAACTGATCAACGACCGAACTCGTGCCATCATGATCTGCAATCCCAACAATCCAACCGGATACCTTTACACACGACGCGAGATGAACCAGATACGCGATTTGGTGAAGAAATATGATCTTTATCTCTTCTCTGACGAGGTATATCGCGAATACATCTATACTGGTAGTCCGTATATCAGCGCCATGCATCTGAAAGGAATAGAACAGAATGTCATATTAATTGACTCTGTATCCAAACGTTATAGCGAATGCGGAATCCGTATCGGAGCACTTATTACCAAGAATACGGAAGTCAGAAAGGCTGTGATGAAGTTCTGTCAGGCTCGTCTGTCACCTCCTCTGATTGGTCAGATAGTAGCCGAAGCTTCACTTGATGCACCAGAGTCGTATTACCGTGATGTCTACGATGAGTATGTCGAGCGGCGTAAATGCTTGATTGATGGACTTAATCGTATTCCGGGTGTATACTCCCCTATTCCTATGGGCGCTTTCTACACAGTGGCCCAGCTACCTGTTGACGACTCTGAAAAATTCTGTCGTTGGTGTCTCGAAACATTTAATTATGAAGGAGAGACGGTGATGCTGGCCCCTGCTGCAGGATTTTATACAACTCCTGGTGCGGGCATCAATCAGGTGCGAATCGCCTACGTGTTGAAAAAAGAAGATTTGGAACGTGCTCTTGTAGTACTCAGCAAGGCATTAGAAGCATATCCTGGAAGAACAGAACTACGATGAGTTTCCCTTTATTCATAGCACGACGTATCTATCGTACACCGGGAGACAGAAATAGAGTGTCACGCCCGGCCATCACGATTGCCACGGCAGGCATAGCTATCGGTTTAGCAGTGATGATTGTATCAGTTTGCATAGTCATAGGCTTTAAGCACTCTATTCGAGACAAAGTGATTGGTTTCGGTTCTCACATACAAGTCACCAATTTCATGAATCAGATGGATGGTGATCAGAGCCCTATTGCAGCGGGTGACTCGATGATGAATGTCGTGAAGCATATTCCCGGCGTCAAACATGCTGAGCGATTTGCATATAAGCAAGGTGTCCTGAAGACAGACAACGATTTCCTCGGTGTAATGTTTGAAGGATTAGGACAAGAGTTTGACTCTACTTTCTTTCATCAGCATCTTGTAGCCGGCTCTCTTCCTCATTTTTCAGATAGTCATGCTTCGGGTGAACTGACTATTTCACAGGCAATGGCAGAAAAGCTCAGGCTGAAGACAGGTGATCGAGTGTTTGCATACTTCATTGATAATAATGGAGTTAGGATGCGTCGCTTCAAGATTACCGGTGTCTATCAGACCAATCTGAGCCAATACGACAATTTGATGTGCCTAACAGATCTTTACACAGCCATTAAGCTTAATGGTTGGAATAAAGATCAAGCGACAGGCATTGCTGTGACAGTGAATGATTTCAACAAAGTTGATGCGGTGGATCACAGCTTTGTAAGTAAGATTAATAAACATACAGACCATTACGGACAGACTTATGTGGCAGAAACCATCAGAGAACTTAATCCACAAATCTTTTCTTGGCTGGATCTGCTGGATGTAAATGTCTATATCATCCTTCTATTGATGTTGGCTGTAGCTACTGTGACAATGATCTCTGGTCTGCTCATTATCATTTTGGAGCGTACCTCTATGATCGGAACATTAAAGAGTTTAGGAGCAAGAAACAAAACTATCCGCCATATATTTCTGTGGTTTGCCGTGTTTATCATCGGCAAAGGATTACTTATTGGTAATCTAATGGGTATAGGACTTTGCCTGATTCAAAAATACTTTGGTATTGTCAAGTTGGACCCTGCTACCTATTATGTCAACACGGTTCCTATAGAGTTAAATATACCTCTGATCGTTTTACTCAACATAGCAACACTCCTCATCAGTGTCTTTGTGCTGATAGCACCAAGTTATCTTGTATCGCATATTCATCCTGCAAAGACCATGAAATATGAGTAAAGTACAGAAAAATGAAGGGTTAGGAGAAATTAATGCACATATTTTTTGGAATTGTGCATTATAGATTGTACCTTTGCACAAAATTTTGAAGATTGTGCAATGGAGAATAAATATAGTTTCAACTCTCTGATAGAGCAGACTATCAAAAGCAATTGGGACAAAGATGCCCTCACCGATTACAAGGGTGCCACACTCCAATACCATGATGTAGCCCGCAAGATAGAGAAGCTACACATTGTGTTTGATGAATGTGGCATCAAAGTCGGTGACAAGATTGCACTTTGTGGCAGAAACAGCTCAGCATGGGCTTGTGTGTTTCTCGCTGCATTGACATATGGCGTTATTGCTGTCCCAATTCAGCATGAGTTTAAATCTGAGCAAGTTTACAACATTGTCAATCACTCCGAATCCAAATTGCTTTTTGTAGGTGATGTGGTGGCGACTGAGTTGGATTACTCCATGATGCCCAATCTTGAGGGGGTCATATATATGCCAGACAATTCATTGTTGGAATGCCGTTCTGATCAGTTAAGTCATGCCATGGAGCATCTCAATGAGTTGTATGGCCACAAATATCCTAAATTTTTCAGGAAGGAACATGTTCATTATCATGAAGATATGCCCGAAGAAACCGCTATAATCAATTACACGAGCGGTACAACGGGCTTCTCTAAAGGTGTGATGCTTCCATTTCGCTCGTTGTGGAGCAATCTTGATTTCCTGACGAACGCCCTTGGTAGCAAGATGCAGCAGAATGGTAATGTATTGTCAATATTGCCAATGGCTCATATGTATGGTTTGGCATGTGAATTCCTTTTGCAGTTCTGTTTAGGCAATCATCTCTATTTCCTGACACGGTTACCTAGTCCCACGATTATTCAGGGGGCCTTCATGGATATTCATCCTGACTTGATCGTTTCTGTACCATTGATTTTGGAAAAGATTATTCGCAAGAAAGTGATGCCGGCACTCGATAGTACACGCGTGGCCATATTGATGAAGCTACCAGGTCTCAACAAATTGGTCAAGGAGCGTGTAGAGCAGATGGTGATGAATATCATGGGCGGAAAGACCTATGAAGTTCTGATCGGTGGCGCAAGTTTGAGCAAGGAAGTAGAAAACTTTCTTACTTCGATTCATTTCCCAATCACGCTTGGCTATGGCACCACGGAGACAGGCCCTATGATCACTTACTCAGACTGGCATGATTTCACACCTGGTTCTTGTGGTACATGCGTGGATCACATGGAAATTAAAATTCTTAGTAAGGATCCTCAGAACGTACCCGGAGAAATTGTTACCCGAGGCATGAATGTTATGACTGGGTACTATAAAAATCCTAAAGCCACGAAGGCTGTAATAGATGAAGAGGGCTGGTTCCACACAGGCGACTTGGGGACTATGTCTTCGGATGGTCATGTATTTATTAAGGGGCGTATCAAAAATATGCTTCTTGGCTCCAACGGGCAGAATGTATATCCCGAGGAGATCGAAGATAAATTGAATGCGATGGCCATGGTCAATGAAAGTCTGATCATTCAACATGGTGAAGAACTTGTCGGACTGGTACATCCTGACATGGACGAAGTTCAATCTATGGGATTCTCGGAAGCAGACTTGAATAATATCATGGAGCAGAACCGCAAAGAGCTCAATGCCCAATTGCCCTCTTTCTGTAAGATCAGCAGGATTAAACTTCACCCTGACGAGTTTGAGAAGACTCCCAAGAAATCGATCAAGCGTTATCTCTATAAAAACGCTTATTAAAAATCCACATACAAAACATTAAAGAACAATTTTTATCTAAAGATATGACAGGCTCTATTCCTAGCTTTAATCAAATGATTCAGAAAAGCATCGTAGACCACTGGGATCTCGATTCGCTAACTGATTTTAAAGGTGCGACACTGCAGTATCACGACGTTGCACGCAAAATCGAAAAGCTTCATATCATGTTTGAAAGTTCTGGTGTCAAACAAGGTGACAAGATAGCTCTGTGCGGCCGAAACAGTGCCGCCTGGGCTGCAGCTTTTCTTGCTGTTCTGACATACGGTGCAATTGCTGTACCCATTTTGCATGAGTTTACTGCAGATCAAATCCATAACATCGTCAACCACTCCGACGCCAAGATACTATTTGCAGGAGATGTTGTAGCTACCCAGATAGACGCTACAAAAATGCCTTCATTGGAAGGAATCATCTACATTCCGGACTATTCCCTCGTACTTTCACGTACCGATAAACTGACCTATGCTCGTGAACACCTCAATGAGATCTTTGGTCATAAATACCCAAAGTATTTCCGCAAGGAACATGTCCACTATTATATAGAACAGTCACCAGACGAATTGGCTATAATCAACTACACTAGTGGCACCACAGGATTCTCTAAAGGTGTCATGATTCCCTACCGGGCTCTGTGGAGCAATATAGACTTTGCCAATTCAGTACTGGGCAATACAGTAAAGAAAGGAGATAGTGTGATTAGCATTCTGCCAATGGCTCACATGTATGGCATGTCTTTTGAGTTTCTATTTGAATTCATTGCAGGCTGTCATGTCTTCTATCTGACACGTATTCCATCACCGGCAATCATAGCTCAGGCTTTCTCAGAAGTAAAGCCTAAGATTATCATTTCCGTTCCACTGATTATAGAGAAAATCATAAAGAAGAAAGTATTCCCTAAGATTCAAGATCCGAAGCTTCGTCTTTTGATGAAGATGCCGGGTATCAATAAGCGCGTCTATGAGAAAATATGTGATCAAGTGACCAAAGCTTTTGGCGGTGAATTTTATGAGGTGATTATTGGCGGAGCTGCTTTTAGTCAGGAAGTGGAAAAGTTCCTGCACCGCATTGGGTTCCATTATACTGTTGGCTACGGGGCGACAGAATGTGCACCTATTATTTGTTATGCTGACTACAAGACTTTCGTCCCAGGCTCTTGCGGACGTGCTGCCAAGAACATGCAAGTGAAAGTAGTAAGTGAAGATCCAGCCAATATCCCGGGTGAGATTCTTGCAAAAGGTCCTAACGTGATGCTTGGTTACTATAAGAACGAAGAGGCTACAAAGGCTAGCATTGATGCCGACGGATGGTTCCATACGGGTGATTTGGGGCTGATGGATGAGGGCGGCAACGTCTTTATCAAGGGACGCTCTAAGAATATGTTGCTGGGGTCGAATGGTCAAAACATCTACCCCGAGGAGATTGAAGACAAACTTAATTCAATGTCCATGGTTTCAGAGAGCGTAGTCATTCAAGAAGGTAACAAACTTGTAGGATTGGTTTACCCCGACTTGGACACTGCAAAGCAAATTGGATTCAGTGAGAATGATCTTAAAACCATAATGGAGCAAAATCGAAAGCAGCTCAATGCAGAGTTACCTGCCTACTGTCATCTGTCCGAGATTCGGCTCCACGACAGTGAGTTTGAAAAGACCCCTAAGCGTTCTATAAAACGTTTCCTCTATACAAAGAAATAATTGGTCGAATAAGGTAGTCTTATATTTGAAGGCTACCTTATGCTTTTCTCATCTTTACCAAAAATCCTTTATTGATATGCCCATAGAAAGCACACTCCATCAAGCTAATACGACTTTTCTCCACTATGTAGCCAAGGATGTCTTAGCGAAACATGGACAAGAACTAAATAAGATAGCAATTGTCTTCCCTAATAAGCGCGCTTCGATTTTCTTCAATCGCGAGTTGTATCAAGAAGTTGGACATGCATTATGGAGCCCCAAATATATCACTATCAGCGAGCTGTTTCGTGAACATAGTGATTTGCAGGTGCCTGATCCCATTACCCTTGTTTTTCAAGTCTACAATGTCTTTTGTGACATCACCGGTTCCGACGAGACACTTGATCATTTCTTTTCTTGGGGGCAACTGATGTTGGCTGATTTTGATGACATAGACAAGAATGAAGTTGACCCCGATAAACTCTTTATCGATTTACAAGCATGGGAAGAGATGAATGATTTTAGCTTCTTGACAGAGGGACAAAGGCAAAGTCTGGAAGAGTTTTTTCATACGATGATGCAAGATTCTCAGTTGCAGCGCCGTTTCAAAAACATTTGGAAACATCTCGGAAGTATCTATCATGAACTTCATCAACGACTTGAGAAACAAGGACTGGCTTATGAAGGTATGCTCTATCGGAATGTCATCGATTTAAAGAATATCGACTTTCAATATAATACTTACATTTTCGTAGGTTTCAATCTTCTTCAGAAGGTGGAGCAAGATCTTTTCAGAAGGTTGAAGATGGAGGGTAAAGCTGAATTCTATTGGGACTATGATGTCAACTTTATCGATGCTGATGCCGGAAAGTATATCAAGCAATACCTTGACATGTTTCCAAACCAACTCAACAAGGAACTGGCTAGTGCAGGGATCAATTCAGCAGATGTCTTTGACAATATGACATCGCCTAAAGATATATGTGTTATATCCGCACCGACCGAGGAAATCCAAGCACGATATGTCGGCCAATGGCTGTCGGAAAGCGACAGGATAAAGGATGACTATCAAACTGCTGTCGTAATGGCTGATGAGAATCTATTGCCATCCGTGATTCATAGTCTGCCAGGAAATGTCCTAAATGTCAACGTCACAACTGGTTTCCCATTGAATGCTTCCGAAGTCAGCGTGTTGATTGATGCACTGATAGCACTGCAATTGAAAGGCTTGACAAGTGACCGCCAACATTTCCAACTACAATACATCAACAGGGTTTTGTTGCATCCGTATGCACAATTCCTTTCTGATGATTGTAAGACTTTGGCATCTCAGCTAAATAGCAATCACCGATATTATCCAAGCATCAAAGAATTGACTGACGGTTTCGAAGAGACGGTTTCTCTGTTGTTTCAGCCCTTAGAGGGAAAAAAAGGAACTTTGCCTCTTATAGCATGGATAACAGATTTGCTTAAAATCATAGGGCAGAACACCCGCAACATAAATAACCCCCTACTCCACCAGTCCATCTTCTCCATGTACACGTTGTTGAACCGGCTTGATGGCATCATGTCCGTGAACGTTCAAAAGAATAATAGCCAGGAAGGCCGTCGCATAGATGAAAAGAATGGTAAACAACTTGTCAGCATCTATATTGTGCAACGGCTTATGCAACAAGTTATTCAGTTTACAAGCATTCCTTTTCATGGAGAGCCGGCTGTCGGCACTCAGATCATGGGAGTTTTGGAGACGAGAAACCTTGACTTTGAACATGTGATCCTATTATCATGCAACGAGGGAAAACTGCCAAAGAATATCAATGACGCCTCTTTCATTCCGCATTCCATTCGTGTCGGCTATGGACTGACTACTGTAGAGAACAAGGTAGCGATTTTCTCTTATTATTTTCAATCACTGATACAAAGATCTCATGATGTCACCTTATTATATAATAATGCGACGGATGATGGACAAAAGGGAGAAATGAGCCGATTCATGTTGCAGCTCATGATCAATAGTTACGGCCAACAGCACATTAAGCACTACACACTGATCGCCGGACAAAATCAAAGTCCTAGACTATATCAAGCAAAAAGTAAGACTACAGAAGTGATGAAAGCGCTTAACGACATGAAGAGTATCTCTCCATCAGCCTTGGGTCAATACATGCGTTGTCCATTACAGTTCTATTATAATACTATTTGTCAGTTACGTGAACATGATGAAGACAATATTGATGAAATCGACAACACAATGTTTGGAGATTTATTTCATCATAGTGCGGAATTGATCTATAAGCAGTTGAGTCAGCAGCAATCCACCATCACAAGAGATATGATTCTGTCTGTGCTAAAGGATCCGAATATCTTGGAACGTGTTATTGACCAAGCCTTCCGTGAAATATTTTTTCAAGCCAACGAGCATCAGTTTATCCCGCAGTACAATGGATTACAGATGCTCAATAAGAATGTCATCAGACTCTATCTGCAGCGTCTTCTGCGCTTGGATGCAGCGTGGGCTCCATTTGACATTCTGGCATTGGAGGATACCTTCTATGACAAAGTGTCCTTCAAGGCTTGTGGACAACAACATTGCTTGAACATAGGGGGCAAAGTAGATCGTATTGACAGGGTTACCCATGGTGGAAAGAGTGTCGTCAGAATCGTGGACTACAAAACGGGAAGACCATTAACTTCATTGCCCACTGATGTTAAGGATGTCTTCAATGTTGACAATCTCGATACGAAGCATACAAATTACTATTTGCAGACAATGCTCTATGCAGGAGTAGTGAAATATGGTGCCAACTCCTATAAAAAGGTAGGACAGGTGAAACAGCAGGCTGTAGCTCCGGCTCTGCTCTTTATACGTCAGGCATCAAATGAGTCCTATGATCCTATATTGTCGTTTAGCGTTGGACGTGGTTCACGCAAAGTATTGGACGACATCAGTACCTTTTGGCCTGAGTTCTTGGATCAACTGAAGTTATTGCTAGCCGAAATCTTCAATCCAGAAGTAGATTTTACGCCGACATCTCACACAGAGCGATGCGATAATTGCCCGTATAGGGAGATTTGCCACGAATAAATGTTTTTTTTGGCATAGTCCTTGCAGTTTAAAGCAAAAAGAAGTAAATTTGCATCGTATCTAACAGAAAAAGAAAGGTAAAAAGGAAATATGACCAGTCAGTTTTCACCCAAAGTTTCACAAATCCTGGCTTTTAGTCAGGAAGAGGCGACGCGCCTGGCCAGCACTTCGGTGGGTCCGGAACACCTGCTCTTGGGTATCCTCCGTGAGAAAGAAGGGGTCGTCATTGATTTACTACATGGATTGAATGTCGACATACCACGGATTAAAGAGGAATTAGAGCAGAGAGTAAGAGCCAATACGCCTGTTGTCTCAAATAATAAGAATATAGTCAACGATATTATACTCAATGATCAAGCCAGTAACATTTTACGATTGGCTGTCCTAGAGGCTCGCATTCAGCATACCTCTGTCGTGGATACCCAACATGTGCTCTTGGCTATCCTCCACGATCAAATTGATAATGGAGCAAAGATCGTTCTTGAAGCAAATAACGTGGATTACGAAAAAGTGGCAAAACTGTTGCAGAAAAAGCCGACTACAGATGGCATCGGCCTGCCTGACGAAGACGAAGAAGACTTCGAGGAAGGTGATAATATGAAAGGTGGAGGACATATGCAGTCCCCTCAGACTGATGTTGCACAACAAGGCAATGGCAAGACCCCAGTATTGGATAACTTCTCTACTGATCTAACCCGTGCAGCTGCAGAAGGTAAACTCGATCCTGTTGTGGGAAGAGAGAAAGAAATACAAAGAGTCACTGAGATTCTCTGCCGCCGTAAGAAAAACAATCCTATCCTCATAGGTCAGCCGGGCGTTGGTAAAAGTGCTATCGTTGAGGGATTGGCACAGCAAATCGTGAAGCACCATACCTCCCCAGTACTCTTCAATCGACGTCTTGTCAGTCTCGACATGACCGGAATTGTTGCTGGAACGAAGTATCGCGGACAATTTGAGGAGCGTATTCGCGCGCTGATCAAAGAATTGGAGCAAAATCCGAATATCATTGTGTTTATCGATGAGATTCACACAATTATTGGAGCAGGATCCTCGCCAGGTACTATGGATGCGGCCAACATTATGAAACCAGCATTGGCCCGTGGTACTATCCAGTGTATCGGTGCTACTACCATTGACGAATTCCGTAAGACCATTGAGAAGGATGGTGCTTTAGAGCGTAGGTTTCAGAAGGTATTGGTAGAACCAACAACAGCTGAGCAAACTCTACAAATACTCCACAACATCAAAGGTCGCTATGAAGAGCATCATCATGTGACTTACACAGAAGAAGCATTGCATTCTTGTGTGAGTCTAACGGAACGCTATATCACAGACCGGGAATTCCCCGATAAGGCTATTGACGCGCTTGACGAGGTGGGTGCTCATATACGTCTGCAACACGCTCAAATACCACCTGAGATCACGGACAAAGAAAAGGAGATCAGCGAGGTAAAAGACAAAAAAGAACAAGCTGTCAAAAGTCAAAATTACGAGTTGGCAACCGTCTACCGTGATCGCCAGTCACATCTTGAGCAAGAACTACATGACTTACAACAGTCTTGGCAAAATGGCGATGCTGAGTCGCGACAGAAAGTCACGGACAAAGATGTTGCTGGCGTAGTGTCAAGAATGAGTGGAGTACCGGTCCAGCGTATGGAGAAAGGTGAGACTTTGCGTCTCCGAGACATGGGCCCAGAACTAAAGAAACGAGTGATCGGCCAGGACAGAGCAATAGAAAAGCTTGTAAAGGCTATTCAGCGTAACAGAGTTGGACTCAAAGATCCAAACCATCCCATTGGAGCATTCATGTTCCTCGGTCCTACGGGAGTCGGTAAAACCTATCTTGCCAAATGTTTGGCTGAGAACATGTTCGGTTCAAAGGATTCGATCATACGCATAGATATGAGCGAATATACTGAGAGCTTCAATGTCTCCCGACTCATCGGAGCACCTCCAGGATATGTCGGTTACGAGGAAGGTGGTCAGCTTACAGAGCAAGTGCGTCGCCATCCCTACTCAATCGTCTTACTTGACGAGATAGAGAAGGCTCATGGCAATGTATTTAATCTAATGCTTCAAGTGCTTGACGAAGGAAGACTTACAGATGGTAATGGACGGACGGTTGACTTCCGCAATACAGTGATCATCATGACTTCTAATGCAGGTACGCGTCAGTTGAAAGAGTTCAGTCATGGCGTCGGCTTCAATGCTGGAGGAATCTCCAATTTGGGCAATCTGAGTGACAAAGACAAAGAATATGCCCGTTCTGTGATCCAAAAGAGCCTGAGCAAGCAATTCTCACCGGAGTTTCTCAACCGTCTTGACGAAATCATCACCTTCGATCAACTTGATTTGAATTCTATCAAGAAGATCATTGACATAGAACTCTCCGGGCTTTATAAGCGTATTGAGGAGAAGGGCTTGCAGATACAGTTGACAGATGCCGCCAAAGAGTTTGTGGCTTCGAAAGGCTACGACATTCAGTTTGGTGCCCGGCCACTGAAAAGAGCTATTCAAACTTATGTCGAAGATGGCTTATGTGAGTTGATCCTTGCTGGAGATGTGAAGAAAGGTGACACCATCAACATCGACAAGGATGAGGAAAAAGCCGAATTGAAGTTTGAAAAAGTATCGTAAAGATAAATTAGAAAATGAAAGAATAGTTTTCAGCTATTTATGATGGAAGGCTGATGTCTCAAAGGGGACATCAGCCTTCTTTTTCGGAATCTTCTTTATCTATTCTCTAAGTCAAGATTATACTTATATAGAATATTTTCACATAACTTTCTTTTCTCTAAGATGTTATTATTCACCGAATCTCAATACAAGTACAAATTCCGTTCGATATGCGGTCAGTGATTCCGGCGATATGCGGTCACTCGTTTTTCAAGTATTTTTACGGCTGCAAAGTTAATGTTTTAAATCGA
>CACYXI010000121.1 GCA_902778265.1 uncultured Bacteroidales bacterium
ACCGCCATAGTAACGCTTGCCTGGATAACCCTCAGCATACTTGTTTGTGCAATAACTTCCCATAGCCTCCATCACCTGATCGCTGACGAAGTTCTCTGAAGCGATAAGCTCGATTCCCTTGAGCTGACGCTGGTGCTCCTGCTCAATGAGGTCAAAAATCTTCTGGTCTCTTTCCATAATTTTTAAAGATTTGTTTAAAAGGCCTCTCCCCCCGCCCTCCCCCGTAGAGAGGGAAGTCCGATGTTGATAACATCGGAGTATGTGTCGGACGGAAAGCGAAAGGCATGTTAATATTTAATTTTAAATTCTTTCTTTTGAATTACAGACTACATTCCACTTCACCTGTTTTCCATTATATGGTAATCAGGTAATTCGTAATTAGTCATTCATAATTATCGTAAGTACATAAAATACACGTAGGCAAGTATTGCTACGACTACCAAGCCTACAACCGCACGTATCATGCAACTCACCACCTTCTTGACGATGAACACGCCAATGATGAGAACGATAAGACACGCTATGTAATATCCGAAGTTACTCATATTTCTTTTTACTTAAACACCGCCATAAACTGTGCCGGTATCGGTGTCTCAAACTCCATTGGCTTACCCGTTACTGGGTGATGGAAGCAGAGCACATAGGCATGAAGGCAGAGACGGTGAAGCGGATCATCACCATTACCATACTTAATGTCACCACAGACAGGATGCCCCATGTCAGAGGTATGAACACGAATCTGATTCTTACGACCAGTCTCAAGACGGAACTCAACGAGCGAATGCTCCGTGGTGCGTCTGAGTGTATGGAAATGCGTTACGGCATACTTGCCACCATTATCCACAGGAGAAGAATATGTAACATATGCCTTGTTATCCTTAAGCCAGTTGGCTATAGTTCCCTCATCTTCCTCCATCTCACCACTAACCACCGCCACATAGCGACGATCATAGACCGTTCCGTGCCAATCGCGCTCAAGCAGTTGCTCTGTCTGCATATCCTTTGCGTAGATCATCAGTCCGCTGGTGTCGCGGTCAAGACGATGCACCACATGGGCAGTACATTTTTGGCGGGTACGCTTGAAATAATCATCGAGTACGCTCTTTACGTTCAGCGAACTATGACCAGCAGCCATAGAGAGAATACCTGTTTTCTTCTCCACTACAACGAGCCAGCGATCCTCATAGACGATGTTCACATAGCGACTCTTGAACGTATCGTTTTTCTTCGACTTGCTAACGCTCACCTTCATTCCAGGCTTGAGTGGAAAATCAAACTGAGTGACCTGCTTGCCGTTCACCTTGATTCCGTGTCCCTGAAGGGTAGCCTTTATCTTTGTCTTTGACCCAGGAAGAGCAGAGAGCATCCAATCAAGAAGTGGTGCTTCCCGATCTACCACATACTGGTCGTATTGATTTCTTTTAGAATCGTACATTTATGATAAATGCCAATTGAAAATCGACAATTAATTATCTGAAACTATTTATTGAAGTTGCAAAATTACGAGAAAAATCCGAAAAAACCAAAGGAAAGAGGGAACAAAACACCTTTTTTGCCAAAATTAGTCAAAATTCCGAATAAAAATTTGTAAAAATGAAAAGATTGTATTACTTTTGCAATTGTAATGTGGACCTTACAATCTGAGGAATTAAGGAAAACGTACTATAGAAATCAACACTAATGGCAAACACTATTTCCCATGTGGGAGTCATAGACTCCATTGAGAATGAAATTGTGCATGTGCGCATCATTCAGCATAGTGCATGTTCGAGTTGCAAACTGTCGAGCTATTGTACTTCGGCAGAGAGCAAGGAGAAGATGATAGATGTATATACCAATGAAGCAACACGTTTCTCAGTAGGAGAAAACGTCAATGTCATAGCAGCCTCATCAGTAGGAATCAAGGCTGTAGTTTATGGTTTCGTAGTTCCCTTAGTCGTTATGATGCTATCTATTATAATCGCCCTTCTGTTGTTTGGTCTGTCAGAACCATTAGCCGCCTTCATTGGTCTGGCATCGCTTGTACCTTACTACACCTTACTATATATGCTAAGGAGCAGGTTACAAAAGGTGCTTGTATTCCAGATTGAGAAACCATAAAAAGAACAACACTTAAATCTAACATAATTAACTATTAAAAACAACTATGAACTTTATTCTAACTGCAGTGATTGTACTTGGAGCAATAGCCCTGATTGCAGCGGCTATACTATACGTGTGCTCCAAGAAATTCGCTGTGAAAGAGGACCCTCGCATTCCGCAGGTTCTTGAGCTATTGCCTGGAGCCAACTGTGGAGGATGTGGATTTCCTGGCTGCTCGGGAATGGCTGATGCCCTCGTGAAGGGAGCTGATGCCGGTTCGCTCGAAGGGCTGTCATGCCCTGTAGGTGGTGCAGAATGTATGGCAAAAGTAGCAGAGCTTCTCGGTATGACAATAGCCGAGAGTGATCCAAAGATTGCCGTTGTGAGATGCGGAGGCACTTGTGCTGTGCGCCCTAAGACCGTAATATACGACGGTCTGCGAACCTGTACCGCCATCAATGCCACAGGCGCAGGTGAGACTGGATGCGGTTTTGGCTGTGTAGGCGGTGGCGACTGCGAGCGTGCCTGTGCCTTTGATGCAATCAAGGTGAATGACGAGACTGGCATTCCAGAGGTCGATGCCGACAAATGCACCTCTTGCGGTGCTTGTGTCAAGGCTTGCCCACGCCACATCATAGAACTTAGGAACAAGGGCAAGGTGATCAAGAACAATGCCCGCAGGGTATGGGTTGCGTGTCAGAACAAGGACAAAGGTGGTGTAGCAAGAAAGGTGTGCGGTGCAGCCTGTATAGGTTGTGGAAAATGCCAAAAGGTGTGTAAGTTCGAGGCTATCACCATAGAAAACAACCTCTCTTATATTGATTTCAATAAGTGCAAGGCATGTGGACTATGCGTTCGCGAATGCCCTACGAATGCCATTAAGTGCACTTTTGAGCTTCCTTCAGTAAAAGAAAAAGTGTAAAGTGAAAAAAGTAAAGTGTAATGTAGATAGAAAAATTAAAAACAAAAACATCCAGACAAACTACATTAGCCTTTACACATTTCCCTTTACTCTTTACACAAAAAAACGAACTATGAAATTAAGAACATTCCGCATAGGTGGCATTCACCCAGAAGAGAATAAGCTGAGCAATGATGCCGCAACCCAACAAGCACTACTACCCAAGACGGCTATCTTCCCTATGAGTCAGCACATTGGTGCTCCTGCCAAACCAGTCGTAAAGAAAGGCGACAAGGTCAAGGTCGGCACTCTCATAGCAGAGGCTGGCGGTTTTGTGAGTGCACCTATATATTCTTCAGTATCAGGCACGGTACTAAAGGTTGACAATGCCATCAACGCTTCTGGCTATCAGCAACCTGCAATAACAATAGCTGTGGAAGGCGATGAATGGGAAGAGACAATCGACCGTTCAGACAAGCTTGAGACATTAGAGGCTCATCCAGAGCTAACTCCCGAAGAGATAGTGAACAGAATCAAAGTGGCTGGAATTGTAGGTATGGGGGGTGCTTGTTTCCCTACCCACATCAAACTATGCCCTCCACATGATGCAAAGGCAGAGTTTGTCATCATCAACGGAGTAGAGTGCGAGCCTTATATCACATCCGACTACCGTTTGATGATAGAGAGAAGCGACGAACTCATAGAGGGGGTAAAAATTCTAATGGCTGCTGCAAAGGTAAACAAAGGCTATATAGGTATAGAAGACAACAAGTCTAAAGCCATCGAACTACTCACACATAAGCTTAAGGAAAAAAACATCACAAATATTGAGGTTGTGCCATTGGCAAAGAAATACCCTCAAGGCGGTGAGAAACAGTTGGTTGATGCCATCATCGGCAGACAAGTTCCCGCACCTCCAGCTATTCCCGTAAATGTAGGTGCCATTGTTCAGAATGCAGGTACGGCAGTAGCGGTATATGAGGCAGTTATGAAGCATAAGCCTCTGTTTGAGCGCTATACTACGGTTACAGGCAAGAAGCTAAAGAAGCCAAGCAACTTCCTTGTACGAATGGGAACTACCTTTGGTGAACTAATCGATCTTTGCGGCGGTTTGCCAGAAGGCGAAAACAAGGTACTTGCTGGCGGTCCTATGATGGGCAAGGCAGTCAATTCGCTTGACGTTCCAGTCGGGAAAGGTCAGAACTCCATCACTATCCTCACTAATGAGGATGCGCACCGCAAGGCACCTCAGCCATGCATCCGTTGCGCCAAGTGCGTAAACGCATGTCCTATGGGACTTGAACCTTACCTTCTCGCCAAGGGTAGCGAACTGAAGAAATGGGATCTTCTCGAAAACGAGATGGTAACTTCATGTATTGAGTGTGGCTCATGCCAGTTCACGTGTCCTGCCCATCGCCCTTTACTTGACAACATCCGATATGGCAAGCAGACGGTAATGGGAATAATAAGATCGAGAAAAAAGTAAATGAAAAATGAAAAGTGAACAATCTTAAAATACAAGTTACACATTCCACACGGAACGATACCAATCTGTATTTTTCATTTTTCACTTAAAAATATAATTTGCAAATGAATTTAGTAGTTTCACTTTCCCCACACGCACATGGCACAGATAGTGTCGAGAAGAATATGTATGGTGTAGTGATAGCCTTGCTTCCTGCATTGCTCGCATCATTCTATTTCTTCGGACTCGGCTCTGCCACCGTATGCATTGTGAGTGTGGCAGCCTGCATGTTTTTTGAGTGGGCTATATGCAAGGCACTCCTAAAGAGACAGCCTACACTTCTTGACGGTTCTGCCATAGTGACAGGACTCTTGCTTGGTATGAACCTGCCATCCAATTTTCCTCTGTGGATGATCATCATAGGTGCTCTGATTTCAATCGGTGTAGGTAAGATGACATTTGGAGGACTGGGGCAGAATCCATTCAATCCCGCACTCGTTGGCCGTTGTTTCCTACTCGTTTCCTTCCCAACAGCTATGACATCATGGCCTGTTGAGGGGCAACTGACATCCTACACAGATGCAACAACAGGAGCGACTCCGCTCTCATTGATGAAAACTGCCATAAAGACAGGCGACATGAATTATCTTGAAAAGATGCCGTCGGCTATGGATTTACTTCTTGGCAATACATCCAACGGTATGGGTGCAGGAACAATAGGTGAAGTTTGTGCATTGGCACTAATCCTCGGACTTGCCTTTATGCTCTGGCGAAAGATCATAACATGGCATATCCCAGTCAGCATCATTGCTACGGTATTCGGCATTTCAACACTCATGCACCTTGCCAATCCGATTTATGCCAATCCAGTTCAGGTGATTCTCTCTGGAGGTCTGATGCTTGGAGCTATCTTCATGGCAACAGACTACGTGACATCACCTATGACACACAAGGGGCAAATCATCTATGGCATTGCAATAGGTGTACTGACAATAGTGATACGCAACTGGGGCGCATATCCAGAAGGTATGTCGTTCGCCATACTCATCATGAACGCCTTTACTCCACTTATCAACACATACGTGAAGCCAGAGCGTTTTGGTGCCATCAAAACAGAATAAGGAGGTCAGAAATGGAAAAGCTCAAATCAAATCTTCCTAATATGGCAATAGTGCTAACCTCCGTGGCAGTACTATGCGGAGGTCTCCTTGCATTCGTGAACAACATCACTCAGGCACCTCGCGATGCCGCTGCTGAAAAGACTCTCACCACAGGCATTGAGCAGGTTATTGGAGGAAAATGCACGGTAGAAAACAAATACGAGATAACGCGCAGCATCAATGGCAAGGATCATAACTTCATAGTATATGAAACCGACAAAGGAACTGCGGTTCAGTCAACAGATCCCAATGCTTTCGGAGGAAACCTCACCGTGCTCGTAGGTTTCAATGATAATGGAGAAATCCTCGGCTACACCATACTTGAAACGGCAGAGACTCCCGGACTTGGTGCCAAAGCTGACACTTGGTTTCAGAAGGCAGAGAATGGAGGCAAGGGCGGAAAGGCTTGTATAGTAGGCCTCAACCCTCAACATACTAACCTCACGGTAAGCAATGATGGTGGTGACATAGATGCAATAACTGCCTCAACCATCACTTCACGCGCATTCCTACGTGCTATTCAACAGGCATACAACACATATATGGACCAAGGTACCGATGCGAACACCGGTGCTTCAAAAATAAAATAAAAACCCACCCAGCCCCTCCCCAAGGGAGGGTTCCTCCCCCCTCACCCCCTCAAGGGGGAGTGGTTAGTAATGAAGGTGAAAATTTCAAAATGAAAAATAATAAAATACAGATTGTCATTTAAGGTTTTAAATGTAACTTGTATTTTTCATTGTTCACTTTTCATTTTTCATTTAAAACAACAAATGTATAAAACATCCTTCCCTTCGGGAGATTTGTCGTAAGACCCTTCGACCTAAAGGGAGAAAAGACTTGGTTAGGCTTATGAATAAACTCGGAATAATAATGAACGGCATCGTCAAGGAGAATCCTACCTTTGTACTGATGCTTGGCATGTGTCCTACACTTGCCACCACGACAAGCGCCTTGAATGGTATGATGATGGGACTTGCAACAATGGCAGTACTTATCTGCTCAAACATCGTAATCTCACTCATCAAGAAACTTACACCCGACATGGTGCACATCCCAGTCTATATCGTAGTTATCGCAACACTGGTTACAATAGTTCAGTTTTGCCTTGCAGCCTATCTGCCAGACGTGAACAAGTCACTCGGATTGTTTATTCCCCTGATAGTTGTAAACTGCGTTATCCTCGGTCGTGCCGAATCCTTCGCAGCCAAGAACACACCACTGGCATCTGCCTGTGATGGTATTGGCGTAGGACTCGGTTTTACCCTTGGACTAACCATTCTCGGCATTTTCCGAGAACTATTAGGCAACGGAACAGTATTCAACCTACGAATAATACCAGAGGATTTCAGTATGCTGGTATTCATTCTTCCTCCTGGCGCCTTCCTTACATTAGGTTTCATAATTGCACTAATAAACAGGGTGAGAAATAAGGAATAAAGAATAAAGTTGTAAGAAAATTAACGAAAAAGATAATAAACAAGTACTTGATACGTTATATAGGAATAAATACCTATATTTAATCCGTAAACCCGACAACAGTTATGGAATATATATTGATATTTATAGCAGCGATATTCGTCAACAATATCGTATTGTCGCAGTTCCTTGGAATATGTCCTTTCCTTGGAGTCAGCCAAAAGGTGAACACCTCGCTTGGCATGTCAGCGGCAGTTGCATTCGTTATGGCAATAGCAACACTCGTAACATGGCTGTTGCAGGTGTATGTACTCAACCCATTCGGTTTGCAGTATCTCCAGACACTTACGTTCATTCTGGTTATTGCCGCACTCGTTCAGATGGTAGAGATAATACTGAAGAAGGTATCTCCCCCACTCTATCAGGCTCTGGGTGTGTTCCTTCCGCTGATCACCACAAACTGTGCCGTACTTGGTGTGGCAATCTCTGTGGTTCAGAAGAATTACTCTTTGCTAATGTCACTCGATTACGCCATTGCATCGGCAATAGGTTTCGGCTTGGCACTAATTATGTTTGCAGGTATTCGCGAGCAACTTGAGTTCTCAGCCATCCCAAAGAGTCTCAGAGGTGTCAGTATCACCCTGATCACCGCTTCTCTCCTGTCACTTGCCTTCATGGGTTTCTCTGGAGTTGACGGTGGATTAAAGTCGCTATTAGGTTTAGATTAAAAAGTATATTAAGAGGCCCCGGGTGTCTCAATAAGCCTGGGGATTTATTTGTGTTTGTGTTGTTGTTCCCCTTCGTTGTGAAACGAGGGGGAATTTTTAAGCAAGGCGCGAGCCTTGCTAATTGAAAATTGAAAATTGACAATTGAAAATTATCCCAACGCGAAGACGCAACGTCGCAAAGCTATGTATGATTATAATTGTCGCCACATAATTTTCAATTTTCAATTGTCAATTTTCAATTTTTAGGCTTATGAAAGAAAAGCTTTGGAACAAGAACTACAACAAGGTGATGATAACAAACTTCACGCTGTTCTTTTCGTTCTATCTTATAACACCACTCTTGCCTCTCTATCTTAGCGAGACATTCTCAGCCTCAAAGGACACCATCGGACTTGTCCTTTCAGGCTATACCCTCGTTGCCCTTATCGTCCGCCTGTTCAGCGGCTATATGGTTGATAACTTTGCACGAAAGACCGTGCTTCTCGTGGTACTCTTCGTGTATTTCATCTTCTTCGGAAGCTATCTCATAGCGGGTAGCCTGCTTGCATTCGCCATATTCCGAACTCTCCACGGTGGTCCCTTCGGAGCAACAACCGTGGCAAACTCCACAATGGCTATTGATGTACTTCCTGCCTCACGACGCAATGAAGGCATTGGTTTCTATGGAATGAGCAATAACCTTGCATCTGCAATAGCCCCTACCATAGGACTCTTCATCTATAAATACACCCACAACTTCCAACTCATGTTCTGGCTTGCCTTCATAATTGCGGGCATAGGTTTCGTGAACAGCTACACGCTTGATGCGCCTAACACCCAACACCTAACACCCAACACCAAGTTTCAATTCTCGCTCGATCGCTTCTTCCTTATGCGTGGATGGTTCCTTGCTATCAATATCTGCTTCTTCGGCTTCTGCTGGGGTGTACTGAGCAACTATCTCGCTATCTATGGTAAGGAACACTTAGGCATAACAAGCGGTACGGGAACATACTTTCTCCTTCTCTCAATAGGCCTCATCGTTTCCCGACTTGTCGGAAACAAGGCTCTCAGTCAGGGAAAGCTGACACACAATGCTATGGAGGGTATCGTGCTATCAACCTTCGGGTTCGGCATATTCATAGCAGGACCTTGCATCCTCGATTATTTCTCTTGCGATGCAAAGCTAAACTTCATCCCCTACTATGCCTCAGCCATCCTCATAGGCTTTGGCAACGGTCATATGTGGCCAGCTTTTCAGAATATGATCATCGCCATAGCGCATCATAACGAGCGTGGTACTGCCAATAGCACCATACTCACCTCATGGGATTTCGGCTTAGGTCTTGGCATACTTCTCGGAGGCATTATAGCCGAGTATATGGGCTACGATGCTATGTTCTGGGTAATGGCAGGAGTACACATCATCGGACTTGCCATGTATGTTTTCACCACGCAAGGCAGATTCTTGGAAAAGCAGAAGCAGTTCAAATAACAGACAAATAAACGGCAAAGAATATGAATATAATAAAGAAGATACTCGATAAGTACGGGAAAGAGTCTCGTATCAGCTTATTCCTAATTGAATTTTGCGATTTAGACATAAAGAAATACTATCCCGAATTGTCGGCTGAAGAGTTTCGAGTCATTAAGACGAAAGCCAACAAATCATTCCTGTATTATAGGATTTCCTTCTTGTGCCTGCTATACATAGGACTGGATTTAGTATTTATCACAAATGATTTAGGTTTAACAAAAGAAAATAAGATGTACTATCTCATATTTTTTAATGTCTTATTTTTATTGTCAATATGTAGTGCCGTTAAAGCCAACAAGAAGAATAAGGAGAAAATAAGCCAACAAGTTCAGCTTCTAGCTCACCAAGAACAAAGGGAGGCTATGATGAAATCATGGGAATCATGGCCTGAGCAAGAGAATGGAGATCCCGTGGCTCTTGAAAAACAGTTACGTGAGCTTATTGACAGCAAGCACGAAATCATCAGGGTACAGGATAATCTGTCCCCAGAGGAACTTACCGTTATCTATCTAACAGAAAAGGAGCTTGGTGAAAAGAACGGATATTTCCCAGTCATAGTGCAATTAAGCATTGATCTAATGGAGTTTGCAGCAGACAGAAAGAACGAGCCTGACAACTCCGAACAGATGGATGCTACCGAGTTTCAGAAGAAAGCAATAGAAGAGCATTTGAAAGATTATGAGGAAGGAGATGTTTTAGGATCAGATGATAAAGAAGGAGAGGATCTATTAGCTGCTCACATTGGGAAAAGGGAAGAAGCAGAAGGTCCTAAGATCAACACACTCAACTATCTGCAAGAAAAAGGCAAACTCGTCCTTGTAAGATTCCATGTGAACAAGCCAGACGAGATATTCACCCAAATATCTCCAGATGATGGTGATGGTGCTCCAGCCCCTTACGTCCATCGACTCAACGCAAGGATATGGAACGAGAAATACGGAGCTGTACCATGTTTCGTGTCATACGATATCGTTAGCTATTATGTTCCAAAGCCTGTTGACGAGGAATCATCCTATCAGCTCGCCCTTGAACACGATGCTTATTGTATTGACATCGTAGGGCAATGTGACCTCACAGTATGGAATCACGCAAAGAGCATAGAGCAATCACATTTCTGGGAGTTCTGGTGGGATTAAGCCCATCTTAACGTCAGTTCGATGAAGAAGCTCTGAAAGAGCGACACCTAACAGGGCTGTCCGATAGGGCTGTCTATAGATCATTTTAAGGGAATGAGGTCTGAACGTCGAAGAGGTCGGCGGCCGAAGGGAAAGCCAAGGACCGACACCTATCATATTTATTAGGTGTCGCACCTACGGCGCTCACTAAAAAAACATCATTATAGGTAGCACTTACGTACTCCCCTGTTAGATGCCGCACCTTCGGCGCTTTTCGTCGCCCCCACGTTAATTATTGTCCGCGAAAGAAATTGCTAATTGTTAATTATCAAATTCTTCCCCTCACCGCCATACAGCACTTCACTATACCATATCCGTAATCCTCGCGCCCCAAGGTCTCAACGACCTCCTTGGCTGTTGCCGTAGGATTAGCATCAAGACATTTGTTCACGGTATCTATCTTCTTCTGCTCAAAGAGGTGATTCAAAGGAAGCTTGCCATTCAATACGGAAGGCAGCAGATAGCTATACACAGTACTCTCCACTACTCCCATATCCTTGGCAATATCCTCCACGAGCTTACCGTCAAGGTACATGACAAGAGCCTTTTCCTGCTTCATCTCCATCGTCACCTTCGGCTTCTTCTCCTTCTGTTCCTTAATCTTTACCCTATCCTCTTTACTCTTTACTTCCTTCTCATTATCATCAAGTGAAAGTGAGATCTTAGCCTTTGCCTGAAGGTAAGGCTGAAGAGAAAGTCCGTTGTGGGCAACATAATGAAGGAGAAGGACTTTGAACTTCACCAAGTCATTGAAATTCTGCATCAGATTATCCAGACGCTCCTTCACCATTTTATTATTAGTCTCAAGAGCCGTCTTTGTAAGAAGAGTAAAGGTTTCGCTCAACTGCGCTTCAAAATAATCCGCACCCTTGCGAAGTCGTTCCTGAAGAAGCTCCGAGTTCTGATAGTCAACCTCCGTCAGAACGATATTCTGATACTGATTATGGAACTTTGCCGCTACTTCCTCCACCTTTTTCTTAAAGGCTTCAGAAGACTCTACCCACGCATTATACTGCTTGTTGGCTGATGAATAGAAATGTTCACGCATAAGACGGATTAGGTCGCCATAGCTAAATCTTATCTGGGTAAAGGAGAACAAATCCTCTATAGTTCGCAGAAGATAGTGCCTCTGCATCTGGTCGAGCTTCTGATCATCAGGCGACTTATGCCTTGGATCTTCCTGAAACGTCTCAACCGTCTTATCATTTATGATAGCATACTGAGGTATTGGGGCAGCAAGAACCATTCCTTCCAATGACTTACAACGAGAGAGTGCAACGTATGTCTGACCATGCGCAAAGCTATGCTGTACGTCAATAATAGCGTGTTCGAAAGTTAAGCCCTGCGACTTATGCACGGTTATTGCCCAAGCCGTTTTCAAAGGGTATTGGGTAAACGTGCCTACAACGGTCTCATGTATCTCTTTCGTCTTCTCGTCAAGCTCATATTTCATATTCTGCCACTCCTCTGGAGTAACATCAATGACATTCGACTGCCCTGAAGGACGCACCTGTATGTGGTCGTCGTCAATATCCACCACCTCGCCAATCATGCCGTTATAATACTTCTTTTCTGGAGAAGAATCATTCTTTATGAACATCACCTGAGCACCCAGTTTCAGGGTGAGCGTCTTCTCCGTAGGGAATGAAAGTTCAGGGAAATCCTTCCAGATTGTAGCATCATAATGATAGGCTGGCACATCAAGCTTGTCAAGTTCCTGCTGATTGATGTAATCCGCCTGTTGATTATGCGTCACGAGCCTGATATACCCCTCCTGCTTCGGAGGATTAAACCCGGCAATACATCGCTGATTAAGCGTCTGCAAGGTCTCTGCATCAACGGTATTGGTACGAACCTTATTCAGAAGGCTGACAAACAACGGATCACTCTGACGATACACATGCTGAAGCTCAACGGTCACGAAATCCGTCTGCTGCAAAGCCTTGCTTGAAAAGAAATATGGAGTATCGTAGTAAGGGCGGAGCATAGCCCATTCATCCTCACGAGCCACAGGAGCCAACTGTTGCATATCACCAATCATCAGCATCTGCACCCCACCAAAGGCACGGTTCTTGTCACGATACTGTCTAAGAACAGAATCGATAGCATCAAGCAAGTCTGCCCTCACCATTGAAATCTCGTCGATTACCACGAGGTCAACAGAGCGAATAAGTCTCAGTTTCTGTCTGCGGAAAGCATA
>CACYXI010000122.1 GCA_902778265.1 uncultured Bacteroidales bacterium
TCGTGAAGGCCTCGAGAAGGAACTTGCAGCTCTCCACAACTCAGAGATGTGGCGTACTGCTGAGACAGTTCGTAAGCTCCGTCCAGAGAACAACTAAAATATTCACTTAAACCCTTATATATAAGGATTAGGTTTGATTCTACAACAAATGAATACCGCTTATGGCTTGCCATAGGCGGTATTTTCTTTTCCTGCTCTTTCCTTTTATAAAAACGCACCTTGCGGTGCTTGTTTTTTTAGAAAGCAAATTAGGAATAAATTAGCTCAGTAAATTTTTAATATAGTTTTAAAATTTATGTTTCAATTAATGTCCCAATTAGCGTCTTAATTAATGTGTTATAAAAAGCCTTACGGCGAAACATTAATTATGACATGAATTAAGACGTTAATTCTGACATTAATATTTTTGTTGACCACGGAATTCACAGAACTAACGAAATTTTTCGTTCTTTTCGTGTCTTTAGTGTTCAAAATAAAAGTATTCTTGTGTTCTAAAATAATCTTTGCGACTCTGCGTCTTTGCGTTTGTGATTCCCATGTACCTCCCTTGCAAATCCCTACCAAAGTCGGTGCAAGTCCCATTTTTCGCCTATTCTATGAAAGGGAGCAGGAACGGATTAGAAGCGAATTAGAAGCGAACCTGAAGTAAATGAAAAATGAAGAATTAAAAGTGAAAAAATAACCACGGATATTCGGGATTTTTGGGATGTTAATAAAGAGCCTTGCGAAAAGTTTCCTTGAATCTGTGAGCATCTGTGTTCAAGAAAAAAACTTTGTGACTCCGCGTCTTTGAGTTCTAAAAATAATTTTTTGAGAAAGATTTTGTACAGAGGGTTTCACCTATATGGGTTTGTGGGCGTAACTTATTGAACATCAGTTAATGAAGAAAGGTGAAACCCTCTATAAAAACGAAGTGCTTTTTCGAAGGGGGTTCACCCAATGTAAGTTCTTGATATTCAATACGTAAAAGCCTAAAAATAGCATAGGTGAAACCCTCCTATCTAAAAACTTTTGATTTTTTTATTTTCACCGCTATATCAACGTTTTTCACACGTCCAACACTTGGTGTAATACTCTTGGCAAGTAAAAATGAAAAAAGTTTTTGAGGTGGGGTATTACACCTTTGTTAGTTTGAGTGTACATTTTAGTTGATTATCAAAACGTTAAGCGTGGTGTAATACCCTTGAAAGTATTACACCAATTCGAGGGATTTGGTGTAATAGAGGTGTAATACTTTTGGGAGTATTACACCAAGGATAAAACCTTGTTAATTAATATTTTAATGCACTCAAAACTGCAAAGGTGTAATACTCGCCCTCAAAAACTTTTTTCATTTTTTACTCAGAGGGTATTACACCTACCCAAAGAATGGTAAAAGGAGTACTTTCGACATGTGTGAGAGCGCTTCAAAAATTCTTAGATATTTATGTTGTGGGAGTTCGGACTTGCCTGTAAGGCAATACTATTAGTACCCCCGTACATACGAGTGAAACGAGGATGTGCGGGGATTTCCCCATAACCCTTATACTGCCTGGAAGGCAGTACATCGCGAAAATAAGGCACGAAAAACGAATCAGGTACAGCCCTTACAGGCTAGTAAGAATAGCGAGAGTTTTCTATCCGAGGGCATCCTCTCCTTCGTTGAGTATGCACCTCGGTTACTCATAGTATTGCCTTCCAGGCAATTTATGAACTTGAGAAACTTAAATTGCGCCTGCCCATAGAATGCTAAAAGGAGCACTCTCTATATGTGTGAGAGTGCTCCTTGTTTTTTTAGATATTGCTTCTCTTTATCAATTACTTTACAACAATTTTCTTTCCGTTCCTGATATAAAGACCTGATTTAAGCATAGAGTTTATTATCTTTCTTCCGTTCAAGTCATAGATATTATAACTCTCGATAGATTCAAGTTCTTCTATACCATTAGTCTTTTGATCTTCTACACGTTGTTTTTCTACAGCTTCATCAATAGAGGCTACGAAAGAGAGAATCTTTGCCTTATTCTCGTCAAGAGATATCTTAACATCATATTCCATAGCTTTAATATCGCTTATGGCTTTGTTTATGATTGCCTTAACAACATCACTATCTCCATCCTTTCCTAAAGCCTCTATTATTGCCTTCTGTTCTGACTTGTATTTGTCGAATGCTGCTTTGGCTGCAACTAATTTCTCATCAATCTCTGTCTCTTGGATAAAGAAGAACTCCTTCCATTGTTCTGCATTCTGGTAAGAGGCAAGACTGCTATAAGGTACAGACAAAACACATGACCATTTGTCAATATCATCCAAAGCCCGTAAACCACATTCTGGAGCGGTAGCAGCGTAACTTGTGATACTCTTCATGTTTGTACAATCAGAGAAGGCATCGTAGCCTATGTTCTGTAAACTCTTACCGAATGAGACACTTTCAAGGCTTGCACAGCCAGAGAATGCGGAACTTCCGATACTTGTAACATTATCAGGAATCGCTAATGATGTCAGGCTACTACAATTGTGGAATACATAATTGCCAATGCTCGTAACATTATTAGGAATCTCAATGGATTTCAGGCCACTACAGCCGTTGAATGTCCATTCATTAATATTTGTTATGCTGTTGGAAATTGTGACAGAAGTGAGACCACTACAGCCAGAGAATGCGAAACGTCCGATACTTGTCACACTATTAGGAATAGTAACAGAAGTGAGTCCACTACACCCCAAGAATGCATTGTTGTCAATTCTCGTTACGCTATTTGGAATAGTGACAGATGTGACATTTGTATTATTATAGAAGAGAGGAGGGAGTAATTCAACCTCATTTCCAATTGTGATTGTTTTTATTGAAGTAGGTAAAATCCCTAATAACACCGCATTTACTGCATTAAATTTCATATCTGTCAATTTTTCACAGCCCTCAAATGCATTTGAACCGATAGTTGTAACGCTATTGGGAATAGTTACAGATGTGATACCTCTGCAACCTTTAAATGCATTCTTCCCGATACTTGTTACGTTATTAGAAATTGTAACAGAAACCAGTCCACTACAACCATTAAATGCATCATTCCCGATACTTGTTACACTATTGGGAATTGTGACAGAAACGAGACCATTACAGCCATTAAACGCATCATTTCCGATACTTGTTACGCTATTAGGTATGACAGTATTCATACAGCCAAGAATCAATGCGTTATCTTTCTTCTGAATAATAGCATTACAATTGTCTCTACTATCATAATAGTCGTTTCCGTCTAATACTCTAATAGAAGTCAGACCTGTACAACCCTCAAAAGCAGAGCTGTCAATATTCCTTACATTTTCGGGAATTGTGATAGAGGTCATACCGTTACAGCCTTTAAAAGCATTCATCTCAATTCTTGTTACGCTATTGGGAATTATAACAGAAATAAGACCTGTACATTCAGAGAATGCATACCAACCGATCCTTGTAACAGTATAATCTACACCATCATAAGTTATTGTTTGGGGGATAAAAATAATTCCCGTTTTTGTAGGACTACTTTCGATTTCACAAGTATGTTCTGTTGTTGATAATATATTACAATAAAAACCATCTGCATAAAAATCGTATGCATATAAAACTTGCCAAGTGAAAGTAAATATTACTATAGATAGAATTTTTTCATAGTAAAAAAATAAGGGCGCAGACTTTCCGATTAGTCTCGTCCTTCTTACGGGTATCGCCAAACACCTCACAACTGACAAGTTTACGGAAAAGCCCATGCCCTAAACGGACACGGAACTTTTCGCTTACTTGTTCTCGTTGTCTTGAAATTGGCGATTTCGTAAGAAGAGAACAATAGCAAAAGCTCTATGTTATATTATATGTCGAGAGAATCGGTAGTTGCTCACCCTGGGTTAAAGAAATAAATGTTTAACTCTCATGCATCTCTCAGTAGCTGATACTGATTCTGCTTTTGGTGAACGTTACCGTTCGTCTGAGTTTATTCTAATTTGTACTTTCTGTTTCTTATTTCTAATCTTTAAAGGGTTAATTATTGAGTTTATAACATTCACTTATCTGTTATCACAATTGACTTATTGTCTCTTTTGGCAACTTAGTCGCTTGTGCAATCTTGTCAATAGATACACCTTTCAGCTTCATAAATTTCGCACAATTGATGAGACATTCATGCCTTTCTGCGATTTTTGCATCAAGTTCAGCGATTTGAGCGTCAAGCTCAGCTATCTTCCTATCGCGATTTTCAATAGGGGCATAATATTCATCCTCTACCATTTTTCTGGCGAAAGATTTGTACTCTTCAGATGTCATGCTTCTATTTTTTTATAGATTTCTAATCACTTCTTCTGACAACTTGGTGGCTTGTGCAATTTGAGCAAGGGACAATCCTGCTTGCTTCATGATTCTCGCTGAAGAAAATAAAGCCTTGTCCTTCTCTGCGAGTTGATCATCCTTTTCTGCGAGTTGATTATCCTTTTCTGCCAGTTGCCCATCCTTTTTTGCGATTGTTGCATCGCGTTCGGCAATCTTTTGATCTCGTTGCATGATTGCTGTGTCACGATCTTCTATTGCAGAGAAATATTCATCCTCTACATTCATATCCTGACGCAATCTTGCATCTGATGCTGCGGCAAGTAGTCTGTGAAGTATGTGAAGCATCTCTGCATCATCCTTAAAGGCATCTTCATCAAAGTTTAGTATTTGATGGTTGTATTCATCTTTATGCGACTGGTCGAACACGCTGAGCACCTTATCTAAACGGTTGTTTATTGTGCCTCTGAGAAGCGGTATCTGCACGATTATACTATCATGCACAAGACTATCAACGAATGGGTCAGGAATGCCTTTCGTAACCTCTATACCGTCGTAATTGTATGACTTGTGATTGACATAAAGCACAGGCTCCTCAATATCGCCAACCCTATGGCCAAGCAGATATACCGTTATCATAGGAATAGCATAGCTGTTCATGCTGTCCTTCTTGATGATATTAGCAGGATCAGAATACTGCGTGCCAAGATACTGGCGGAAGCGTAAAGTTTCCGTTTCCAGCCAAGTCTTCTGAAGTTCGATAAGGATTAGCTTCAGGCTTCCGTCTTCATGACGCACCTTAGCGGCAAAGTCAAGACGGAACATTGATATCTTATCTCTGCCAGCGTTGCTGTACTCATGCTTACGCATTTCCACCTCTACCACATCCTTTTTGAGTAATGCGGAGAGAATGGTCTTCGTAATGCGCTCATCTTCCATGAGATATTTGAAGACAGAATCGTATATCGGATTGGCTATGCTAATCATAACTCTCAATATTTATATATTGGTGGCAAAGATACTTATTTTTACTGAAATTTCCAAATTTTCGCACAAAAAAAGAGCGTACTCGTTTGGAGAACGCTCTTTGTCTGTATTGTTTTGCCTTTCAGCTCCTTCCCTTTGGGAAAGCTGGGTTAGGCTTTACTTCTTAAACTTCTTTCCGTTCTGGATGTACATTCCGCTTGGGAGTGATTCAACGGATGTGCCTACATAGCGGCCATCGAGAGTGTAGATGGCATTGGCAGCATCCTTGGCGTTGACAACCTCGTTGATTGCGGTTGGTGCCATTTCAACGATGAGGTTGAATGTCTTGGTTATCTGCTTGCCGTTGTTGTAGGTGTAGGTCACGGTAATCTTTGCCGTACCGTTGGCAACACCCTTGATACTGCCCTTGCTGTCAACGGTAGCAATGGCGGTGTTACTGCTCTTGTAGGTTATCTTACCGTCGGCATATTCGTTGGTGATAGTGACTGCGTTTGATACATTTGCACTACCGTCGGTCTTTATTTCTGCCTTTGCAACGTTAATGACAGGAACAGGAAGTTTAACAGTAACCTTGTAGGTGGCTGTAACAGTCTTGCCGTTTTGGTAGGTATAGGTTGCAGTAATGGTTGCTGTACCGTCGGCAATACCCTTTACGTTACCCTTGGCATCAACTGTGGCAATGTTCGTGTCGCTGCTCTTGTAGGTTATCTTACCATCAGCATATTCGTTCTTTATGGTGATGGTATTTGCTACTGTAGCTGTGCCGTCGGTCTTGATCTCTGTCTTGGCAAAGTTAATGACAGGAACAGGAAATTTAACAGTAACATTGTAGGTGGCTGTAACAGTCTTGCCGTTGCGATAGGTATAGGTTGCGGTTATGGTAGCAGTACCGTCGGCAATACCAGTCACGTTACCGTTAGCATCAACCTTGGCAATACTCTCGTTACTGCTCTTGTAGGTAGTCTTACCGTCGCTATACGTATTGGTAATGTTTAGCGTGTTGCTAACGGTGCTCTTACCGTCGGTGGTTATCTCGCTCTTGGCGAAGCTAAGTGCAGGAACTGGGAATGTCACCGTAACCTTGCATGTGGCAGTCTTTGTCTGGTTTGTGGCATAGGTATAGGTAGCGGTGATAGTCGCTGTACCGTCGTCCACACCAATAATGTTGCCGTTGACATCAACCTTGGCAATGCTCTCGTTGCTGCTCTTGTATGTCACCTTACCATCGGTTCGTGGGTACTTCACGTTGAGGGCATTGGCAATAGCGGTCTTGCCATCGCTGGTGACTTCAGTCTTAGGGTAGGAAACCACAGGAATGCCACCCATGAATGCGAATGTAACGTTACCGTTGGATAGCTGTTCGATATAGGTGATATCCTTCGACATCGCTTTCTTGTTAAAAGTCTTCCAGTCGGTTATTGATGTCACATTATTAGTGCCAGGATATGTGTTGCCCTTCCAGTTTGCCTTTACTTCTGCCTGAGACATAACGTACATATCGGCTATTCCTTCCTTATAATAGTGGTAAGAGGAATAGATTACACCGTTTGCCGGAAGAATGGTGATGCGTGGAGACCCGGCTTCGTTGTTTGGTTTTGAGAAATTGGAGAATTGGTTTACGTCATAGTTGACGTGGGTAACGAGCATACCATCGCCTGGCATCTTGGCATACCATCCCTTCTTCTCTATGTTTTCGAGTATGTAGTATTCGTTACCAGTCGGGTCGCTATCGTTCATCACTCGATAACCCTTACCACCATTTGCGAGAGATGTGAGGGTGATGTTCTGTGCGGTTGTGAGGGTTTCCATCTTGTCAGTCCATCCCATAAGCTCACGTTCCCATGCAGAATATGGGGTAGGGTAGAAACCATTGGCTGTATTCTCGCCACCATCCATCAGATCCCATTCCTCAAGGCTCTGGTTGTCGTACATGGTGATGTCCTCCCATGTCACGGTAGGGTATAAGTCAGGAAGTCCCATGGTGTGGCTCATCTCGTGAAGGAATATGCCGATGCCCGCAAGGTATGGCTTGTATTGAGACTGTGGTATTTTTATGTCTTGCCATACGTCGGGGTAGAAGGCAAGCTCATTGTTCACGCCATAGCGATATACCTTCTTGCCGTCGTATGATCCGAAATCATTGACACCAGACTTTGGCCAGATAGCATTAGGATTCCTTGTCTCACCATATTGTGCGCTATATCCGGCATAGATGATGTAGATGAGATCTACGTAGCCGTCGTTGTTGGAATCATAGTCGGCAAAGTTAATGTCAGGGTTGGCAGCCTTGCATGCATCAATAACTAATGAAACGACGTCATCGCTGCCTGCACCATATTTCTCGTAGTTCTTTGTGAGGTGTAGCGGACCGACGATGTCGAACTGCGGACGGAATTTGCCGTTGCTGCAATCATCGAAATACTGTGCAGCAGATCCGTAGCTGTGATAGCCGGAAGAAGAATCGTATTCCGTTCCATTTAGGAGCTTGTTGATGTCCTCCTTTGTGTATGTGAATTTCAGGTTGGCGAAATCCACCATCAGTACCAGCGCCTTTGGTGTACCTGTATGAGGGAACGGACGAGTAGCAGAGATCTTCTCGTTAGCCTTGCGCCTTGTTGATGTTACTTTAGCCAGATTAGCATTGATCTGCGCTTTATCGGTTTCAGTCGCCATGCGCCACGTGTTGTTCTCGAAGATGAGGAGATCACCCGACGTGGTGGTGTAGAAACTGAAGTGCTCGTCACCATGAATCTGTGCCATTACGGTGGTGCCATCCTGCAATGTCACCTGAAATGGCGCTGTTATGGCTTTAGAGGCGTATGCACCACTCAGAGTGGCACAAGCCAGTAGGCAGGATAATAGGATTTTTTTCATAAATATAATACCAGACCCACCCCCTTACCCCTCCCATAGAGGGAGGGGAGTAGTATGTATTTATCCCATAGAGAGGGAGTCTTTTTTCAATTAATGATTACAAATTATTATTATAAATATGAGACGTAACCCCTGTAGCGAATGTTACTATTCACTCCCCCCCTTTACGGGAGGGGGAAGGGGGTGGGTCTTTTAATATCTTTCGTATGCGTCTCCACCATCGTCTCGCCTGTCTCTACCTTGATAGTGGTGGTTGAGAAGTCGATGTCTTCGGCATAGTTGATTTCTGCACCCTTCTTGGCAACGAAGAGTGAGTTTTCCATCACTACGTTCTGGATAGGCATCTCAGGCAGACCGTTGAAGTAGATGGCACGGTTTGCACCCTGACAGATGATGTTGTTGAGGAAGATGTCCTTGAAACAAGGTGTTTCCTCGGTAACAGGAGGCACGGCATCCTCTGCCGAAGTGTTCTTGTCAGCCTTGCCACCAATAGGCTTGTTGGCATAGTAGAGGCTGAAGGTGAAGGCATCGCCCGCGATGTTGAGCATACGGATGTTGTCGAGGAAGATATTCCTGACAAGTCCGCCACGACCTCGGGTAGATTTGAAGCGTATGCCTGTGTCAGTACCGTTGAATACACAGTTGGTGATGCGGATATCATTGGCACCGCCAGACATTTCAGAACCAATTACGAAGCCACCATGACCATGAAGCACCGTACATCCGCTTATGATAACTTGCTGGCAAGGTTTCCCGAGCTTGCGTCCTTCGGCATCCTTGCCCGACTTTATGCAGATGGCATCGTCGCCCACATCAAATGTGGTGTCGAGAATCTGTGCGCGGGTGCATGATTCAAGGTCGAGACCGTCACCATTCTGAGCATACCAAGGATTCTTGATGTTCACACGCTCAATGGTGACATCCTCGCAAACGCATGGATGTACGTTCCATGCAGGTGAGTTGCTAAAGGTGGCATCTTGCAGAAGCACTTTTTTGCAGTACATGAAGTCCAGAAGGGTAGGGCGGGTAGTGACACGCTCCCTCAGTTCTGGATACCAGATGTTCTTTTCTACGGATCCACCGCTTGCCACCAGTTTCTTCCACTGGCTCTCGGTGAGTTTCCCTTTCTTCACAGGTCGCCAAGCCTGACCATTACCATCGAATGTGCCGTGACCTGTAATGGCTATATTCTCTTTGCCATACGCATAGAGTGGAGACATACGACGCTTCATGGTGTTGCCCTCGAAAAGAGTCTCAACCTCTGGATAAGCGTCTATGTCGTCAGTAAATAGAACGAGCGTACCAGTTGAAGTACGAAGTTCTATGTTGTTTTCAAACTGTATCGGACCTGTGAGCCAGATACCGGCAGGAACCTCCAGTATGCCGCCACCTTTTGTGGCGAGAGCCTTCATTGCCTTGGCGAAAGCCTCTGTGCATATTTCCGTACCATCGCCCTTAGCTCCGAAGTCGGTCAGTTTGACTATGTTTGCCGGAATAGCTGGACGAGCCACAGCCGGCATGTTGAATTCTCTCTTTGTTCCAGCAGACACCATCAACGGCAAAGTGAGGATTAGGAGTGAGATGATGATCTTTCTCATTTTTTTAGTATAAAATAGGTGTTAGGTTGATTAATCGAGTGCAAAAATACAAAGAAAAACGGATATCTCAAATAAATTATCCACGTTTTTTGTATTTTTAATACGCAGACTTGTGCTTTTTGATGAAAATATATTAATTTTGTACCGAAATTCACGGAAAACCGCGATTTTCGATAATTAAAGAATCTGTTAATGACAACAAGTCACGATAATAAACTTCGCCTGACGGATGAGGAAGAGCGACAGCTCGGCGAGCGCATAGCTCAGGGTGACAAGAATGCACTCGATAGGCTGGTTACTGCAAATCTCGGATTTGTGGTGAGCATTGCCCGTCAGTATCAGGACAAGGGACTCTCGCTCGATGATCTCGTGAGTGAGGGAAATCTTGCCATGATGCTTGCTGCTGGAAAGTGGAAGCCAGAGAAGGGAATCCGATTCGTGCAGTATGCCGTTTGGGATATTCGCAAGGCTATTGAGCGTGCCATTGATCAGCAGGGCAATATTATCCATGATGCCCCTGCATCGGTAGGGTTCACCAATTCGCGCGTAGATATGGTTGTGGCAAAGTCAAACCGTAATGCCAACGATGAGGTTGCCCTTGCTACTGCCAGTTCGGAGTTGGCAGGTAGCCTTGGATGCCTCAACGAGCGTGAGCGCAAGGTTATCACGGCATATTATGGTCTGGGTACTGATGCCCTTACCATGATGGAGATAGCCGAGGACATGGGCTTGAAGCGTGAGCGTGTAAGGCAGATAAGGAAGAAGGCGGAAAGGAAACTTAGGAAGCCACTATCTAAATTAAACAATGAAAAATGAAAAATGTACAAAATAGTACGTTTTAGGTTGTAAATGAAGTTGAATAAGATATTTATCACATTATTGATGCTGGTTGGTGTTTGTACCAGTGTATGTGCCCAGAAGTACCAGCGATATTATCCTGCAAGGGATATGTATCTTTTCGGTGTATGTTTCTCAACAGTAGATTCCACCGTATATTTCACAGAGATCAAGCAGGTGCCGAATGCATCGGTTGAACGCGGAACGGGATTCCTGTACTCACGCAGCTCGTATTCAAATCAGTTGCAGCAGTATTTCAAGAATATAGCTGGTGGCAACATTACTGCCGTTACCTGTTATGACCAAAAGCGTAGCAAGCTCGAGAAGAAATACTCCAAGATGCGTCAGAAGTATCAGAAGAAACGCTACGTGGTGAAATATATCAGCGCCAACGATTTCGCTTACAATCCTGTGACATATAGCGAAGTTGAGGAGGTTAACGAAAAAGAAAAGTGAAGCCCCTCTAATTTAATGACTTATCATTTACTATGCTGTATGTCATAGCCGAACATAGGGTGCGAGTAAGTTTCCTTGATGACTATCAGGATGCTAAGATGCTGTCGTCGTTTGTCTCATTCCAGACTGATGATGACGGCTCTGACGTTTTACTGGATATCACCGTTGATGATTCCTTGCGCCCGGTTAAGAAGAGTGATCGTTACCTTATCCGCGATGTAGATACTGGCAATGGCATGACCAAGGTGTTCCGCGTGGAAAAGGACGTTGATGGCAAGAAGCAAAAGGCAGGCTATCAGTTTATTATCAGTAATATCGATGGCTATGAAGTGGCTTTGCTTATTGCTGATGAGAATTTCCATGTATGCCATTGTGCATTGAGAGGTAACTACGGAATGCGTGCCTACGGACTTAATTCGGTCGTAATGCTGTGCTACGCCTTCGCTTCTGCACCTCTTGATACTTGTCTCATCCATGCCTCACTCGTAAGGAATGATGGAGTAGGGTATGCGTTTACTGCAAAGAGCGGTACAGGTAAGAGTACTCAGGTAAGTAACTGGTTGAGGTATATCCCTGGCTCTGACCTTATGAACGATGATAACCCTGTTGTCCGTATCATTGATGGTAAGACTTATATCTATGGAAGTCCGTGGAGCGGAAAGACCCCATGCTATCGTAACATCAAGGCACCGCTTGGCGGAATAGCGTTGATAAAGCGTGCGCAAAGCAATAGTCTTGAGCGTTTGCGCCCGATAGATGCCTTTATAACCCTTCTCCCTGCCTGTTCTACGATGAAATGGGATGAGCGTATCTACCGTTGTAATGGTGATACGGTAACGAAAATGATTGAGACGACACCAGTATATAATCTGAATTGTCTTCCAGATAGGGATTCGGCAGTCGTGGCATCGACAGGGATGAAGAAAGGTTTTGCGGAGAGTAAAGGGTAAGGTCTAAAGAGTAATGTAGATAGTGTAAAGAGTAAAGCAGAGCGTGGAAGAAAGCGTTAAATACTTGAACAATGCGGAGTTCCTTCCGGAAGTCATTGCATTGGCAAATGAGGGACACGATGTGACGATACCACTTCGTGGCTTTAGTATGCGTCCGTTCCTTGAGGATGGTCGTGATCTCGCTATTCTTACCAAGATAGATCGTCCGCTGAAGGTTGGCGACATAGTCCTTGCGGAGTTGGCTCCGGGACATTATGCCCTTCATCGTATCTTCCGACTCAATAAGACCCACGTGCAGATGCTTGGTGATGGTAATCTCCGTCCAGATCCAGTAATAAGACATGAGGATGTCAAGGTCATTGTCAAGGCTTTCCTGCGCAAGGGCAGTAAGACACCTGATTATGTTGACGGCAAGAAGTTCCAGCGCTACTCCAAGTTCTGGATGAAGGTGCGACCTGCAAGAAGGTGGTTCCTCGCAGTATGGAGAAGACTGCCGATGGGGGTGAGGAATAAAATAATATAAAGCCCTACATACCAGCAGACCCACCCCCAGCCCCTCCCATAAAGGGAGGGGAGTGAATAGTAATGTTTGCTAAAAGGGGGTGTCTTATAATTGTTATTAGAAATTTTTAATTTTAGATTCCC
>CACYXI010000123.1 GCA_902778265.1 uncultured Bacteroidales bacterium
TCTCAAGCTCGCTACTGGCGGTCATACTCATCACAATCTGCCATGTGCATTCGCATTCCACGACACACTCCGTCGCAAGGGCGATATGCGTCTCACAGATTTCGCTGAGTACGTTAAGGACTAAAGAAATAATAATCGAACGCAAAGACGCAAAGGTGCAGAGTTTTTCTCTGTGTCTTTGCGTTTTCGCGTTTTATATGTGCGAGTATTTCCTTCGTTAATCGGAGTTGCGGAGAAAAAAGGCGATGTAAGCAAGAATTTGGAAAAAGAATTTGGTAGTATCATGGGAAATGTTTATCTTTGCAAACAATAAACTAATCATCCTAATAATATGCTTAAAACCCTAACGACAACCGTTTTTCTTATTCTCTCGCTTCATATTAGTGCTTCAGTGGAAATAACAGAAGCACAGGGATGGCTTGAAACTGCCTGGGTGAAATGGCAGTTGCCAGAGAGTAGTCAAGAACTTCGTTATAATGTCTATGTATCTGAAACAGATAAGGACAATTGGACGATACTCGATGATGAGCTTGTGCGTAACTATGGCACTTATGGTCGTGCTGATGCCCTCGGACTGAAAGCTGGTTCATACCAGTTAAAAGTGGTGCTGGTCATCAATGGCAAAGAGTCGGCTGAGGAAACTGCTGTTTCTTCTGCTCTTGAGGTAAGGGCTCACGATCGTACTGGCTTTGCCCACATGAATCGTGATACTGAGGGAATATACGAGGGGGTCGGGGCATATCGTAATGACGGCACTCTCAAAGATAATGCCTTAGTGCTCTATGTTACAGCCAATAATGCCAAGACAATGACGCAGAAGTTCCAGTACTATGCTTCTGGTAAGGATGACTTGTACAAGTCTTATACGGGTATTGGACGTATCATCGAGGGCTATCGTAAGTGCTGGGCGCAGGGCATTAGCAAAGGCTTTACGTTGCCACCGCTCGTGGTGCGTTTCATCGGACTCATCAAGAGTGCGGATATGGATTATCTCACAGGTGTAGGACTTCAGATAAAGGCAGAGAACAAAGCCCCTGAGCTTCCTATTACGATTGAGGGTGTTGGCTCTGATGCCACTCTTCACGGCTTCGGCATTCAGGTCAGCAATGTTAATGGTGTGGAAATCCGTAACCTTGGCATAATGCTCTACGGTGATGACGGCATATCGGTAACAACGAGTGTAAGGCATCTATGGTTGCATAATAACGACATTTTCTATGGTTCTACTGGCAAGGATGCCGATCAGGTTAAGGGTGATGGCGCTATTGATATAAAGTTGTCACAGTATTGCACCGTTTCATATACCCATTTCTTTGATTGTGGCAAGTGCTCTCTGCTTGATGCCAATGCCAAGAGCGAGAACTGGGTTGATCAGTTGACGTATCATCACAACTGGTTCGATCATACCGACCAGCGCAACCCTCGTTGCCGTAATGGTCGTATGTTTCATGTCTATAACAACTACTTTGACGGCAACGCGCTCTATGGCATTGGTATGGCATGCGGTTCAAGCACCTTTGCCGAGAATAACTACTTCCGCAACTGTCAGTTTCCAGTACTTTGCTCTGCACAAGGCACTGATAAACAGATGCTTGTAGAGAAGCAGATTGCCAATGTGGAAATATCAAACAAGGGCTATCTCTCTGGCGAGAAGGGCGGTGTTACGAAGTGGTGGAACAATATAGTGAAAGGCGCTCGCAGTCTTTACACCCAGCACACGGCAACAGCTGCTTATTCCTTTGATGTATATGAGGTGGAATCGCGCGATGAGGTAGTGCCATCAACAGTAAAGACGTTGAACGGAGGCACATCTTATAGCAATTTTGATACAGGTGACTCATTCTATTCATGCACCCCTGATGCTCCCGAAAATGTACCGACTATCGTTACTGGCATATACGGTGCAGGGCGTTGTGAGCAAGGCGACTTCAAATGGCAGTTTGATAACTCTGTGCAGGATGAGAACGAGAAACTTATTTCAGAACTGAAGAATGACCTTGTGGATTATCTCTCTACTCTCGTCGGATTTTTCGGTACTGACATCAAGAATGGTGGTGGCACAGGCAATAGCGGTGGCGATGCCGAGAAAAACGAGGACTATGTCCCTTCATATCTCTCAGGTTCTACCGCTATCCATTCCGTTGCATACGGTGCAGGCGCATCTACCGACAAATGGCATAAGATTGATGGCACAATCCTTCATAACACTCCAACTTCACGAGGTGTATATATTCGTAATGGAAAGAAGGTGGTGAAGTAAGGAATCGTTTCAAGCACTAATTTTTGGGAATAAATTTTCTGGTCATCGTCGCTAATTTTCTTGAAAGCCCAGCACCGTAAGGTGCATTTTCGTGTTCAGAATGAAATTTTTTTTAGAATTAAACGTCAAACACGTACACGCCCCATAAAAACAACCATAATAATATTGATGTTCAATAAGTTAAGAGCGTGTACGTGTTTGTTGAACATGTACACAACATGTACATGAGTCGACACGCTTCTTAAATATACTAAATGAGCAGTAAAATACTGGATTCTGGGAAAATAAGCAAAAAAAGCGTGTACGTGTTGTGTACGACTTGTGTACGTGTTGGACTAACACGTACACGCCCCTAAACTGTCTGATAGACAATCCGTTATACCCTCAAAAATACCCCCATGTACGTGTTTGGCGTTTAATTCTAAAAAAAAGTTCGTTTGCAATCTCGACATTACAATTTTGAAGCATAAACCTCGTAGCTCTTTTATGCTTCTTCTTTATCCTCGTTACAGGTTCGCTTCTAATCCGCTTCTAATTCGCTTCTAAACCGTTCCAAGTCCGTTTCATGGAATGGGCGAAAAATGGGACTTGCATCGACTTTGGTACGGATTTGCAAGGGAGGAGCATGGGAATCACAAACGCCCCTTACGGTGCTTGGAGCTTTCAAGAAAATTTTTCGCAAAGCTCAACAAGCTACGCAAGTTCTTCACGATGACCAGAAAATTTGGTTCAGAAAATTAATATTTTTTAGAACGCTAAGACGCGGAGTCGCAGAGATTTATTTTGAACACGGAAAACACGAAAAGAACGAAAACTTTCGTTTGTTTCGTGAGTTTTGTGTTCTGAAAAAACGGCAAATTAATGTGTTTTTCTTTTTTTTATCAAAAATAATTGTGAACTTGTATGTTATTTCAAAAAAAATCAGTAAATTTGTCGGCGGAAAAACGAAAATGAAAAATGAACAATGAAAAATTATAAAATACAGCTTACACTTTTTCGGAGAAGAAAGTAACTTGTATTTTCATTTTTCACTTTAATTTTTCATTTAAACCTCTTTAGCCGTAACGCTATGACCGATGAACTTCTTGCACTTCGCCAAATTCTTGATGACTCCGACCAGATGATTCAGGTTTGTGACATGGAGACACACTCCATGCTATATGCCAATGCACCTATGCTTAAGGCTGCCGCACATGGAAACATACCTTTCGTTGGACAGAAATGCCATAAATATCTTATGGATAGTGATGTTCCGTGCTCGTATTGCCCATGCCGAAATATGGGTGATAACGTGCAGGTTATTAAGGATGTGGAAGATTGCACGGGTGTCTATTCCATAAAGATCAAGAGCATCGACTGGAATGGCAAGAAGGCATTGTTGGAGTATTTCTCTGATGTTACTGAGATACGCCGTTCAGAGAAGAGATACAAGACCGAGGTTGATGCTATTGTCAGCTCTATCAGTATGGCTCAGGGCATCTGTCATGTGGATATCAACGACAGGAAACTGCTCAATCTCAATAAGCAAAAAGGCGTGTTGCCAGGTGTGGGGATTACTTCTGCCGATATGTTGTTGCAAGCCATAGAAGACGAGCTTACCACGGATGAGGCAAAGAGGGAGTTCCGTCGCGTCTTCTCATACAGCAATGTTCAAGAGATATACGCTAAGGGCGAGATGTCGATAACGCTCGATACAGAGGTAAGGCACGTTAATGGCGAAATTGTGCCTTTGCGTTTTGTTGGCCGATTGGTAATTAATCCTACCAACAACCATCTTGAGTGCATCGCCTTCAACTATGATATTAGCGAAGAGGTGAGGCTGAAACGTGAGATGGATATGATAAACAAGCTCAACAATGCTCTTGCTTGCGATTTCAGTACCATTTTCTCTGTAGATCTCCGCGATGGCATCATGCACATACATAAGCTGAACAGATTCCTGAATGCCAGTAAATTCAACTTCCCCGATGAGGTGCCACTCGACACGTTTTTTGAACAATACGTCAACACCTACGTGGAAGAAGAATACCGTGACGAGTTTCTCAAGATCGTGAGCCTCGAAAACCTTCGTCGCCGAATATACAGCGGTGACAATAACATTTCTATACGTTTCAGGGCAAAGCCTAATGATGCTGGTGAGGAGAATTTCGAGGCTATCGTGTTGCCTGTAGATCCTAACGACCCGCATACTATGGTTGTGGGTTGTAAGTGTATTGATAAGCTCATAGCACGTGAGGAGCATGACAAGAAGATGCTCATGGAATCGCGCAAGCAGGCTGAGGCTGCAAGTAAGGCAAAGACTTCTTTCCTGTTCAATATGAGCCACGACATCCGCACGCCTATGAATGCTATCATGGGCTTTACGAATCTGCTTGGCAGGTGTCAGGATGATCCAGAACGCCGTTCTGACTACATTAAGAAGATTGACAAGGCGAGTCGCGTGTTGTTATCTATTATCAATAACGTGCTTGAAATGGCTCGAATAGAGAAGGGGACCGTTCACTTAGATGAGACTGTATGGCATGCACAGCTATTCAACGATACCCTCTTTACGCTCTTTGAGGATATGATGGCTCAGAAGAGGATAGAGTTCACTCATGTTGTTGATGTTCAGCATAGTAATGTGTTCTGTGATCCGACAAAGCTTCGTGAGATATTCTTGAATATTGTATCAAATTCATATAAATATACTCCAGAGGGCGGTAAGATTGAGATGCGTACCATAGAACTGCCTTCTGATCGTGAGGGTTATGCCTTGTTCCGTACTATAATTACTGATAACGGTATTGGCATGAGCAAGGAGTTCTTGCCACATCTCTTTGAGGAGTTCTCTCGCGAGCATAACACCACGCAGGGTGGGGTAGAGGGTACAGGACTTGGTATGTCTATCGTTAAGCGACTGGTAGAGATTATGGGCGGTACTATCGAGGTAGAATCAGAGGTTGGCGTTGGTACTACGGTGACAATAACTATCCCTCATCGCATCTCTGACAGTAGTGCTATGGTTTCTCGTATGGGGGTGCAGATGGATCCTGCATTGTTCCGTGGCAAGCGTGTCTTACTTGTGGAAGACAATGAGCTTAATGCGGAGATTGCCATTGAGATATTGAAGGAAATGGAGTTTGAGGTTGAGCATGCCAATGATGGTCAGCAATGTATGGATATGCTTGATAATGTTCCGTCCGACTATTATGACATCATCCTTATGGATATTCAGATGCCTGTGATGGACGGATATGAGACAACACGCGCTATCCGTGCTCTTTATGATAACGTAAAAGCTAATATCCCTATCCTTGCTATGACTGCTAATGCCTTTGCAGAGGATAGGATTCAGGCTTTCAGTTGTGGCATGAACGCCCATATCTCCAAGCCTATCAATGTGGTAGAATTGATGAAGGCGCTGGCAAGTAATCTGTAAATGAAAAATGAAAAGTGAAAAATGAAAAATACTCGACCGTCTCCTTGCTTTCTCTTAAAGGAGGAGAGATTGAACGCTAAAGAAGGAGATTTAGAGGGTTTTGTATTTTATGTTTTTTCATTTTCATTTATTTATCTGCATTTTAGTGACTGGATTGCGCTGTAATTGAAAAATAATTCGTAATTTGGAGCGAAATTTTTAAACCTGTTCTTGATGTTTTTTGTTGAAAAGTAATTCATCTTTTGATTTTGAATTCAAAAGTGGAACATCATACGTTCTAATTCATAGACTCGTGTGATCTTAAAATAAATCTGGGAGTAACTCACGTCGGTTTTATAATCGAAAGCCGATAGAGGTGTTGATGAACCAGTCATTCAGGTATCCATTGGAGCTATTGTGATGATAGCGGATGTTGTTGAACTGCCCATAGGCATTGAAGAAATACCTCCCAAAGTTGTAGGTCAGCGACATGCGGGCATCAAAACCGATGCTGATACCACTGTTGAACGTTTTGTCGCCCATGGGGGTTATGCGCAGATTTTCATAGAACCACTCATCCCACTCCTCGTTGGTAGAATTCGGATCCCAGAAAGCGGGGTCTTTCATCAGCTGGTCAATGTTCGTCGCATAACTGTATGCCTTGAGTTTGTTCACGAAGGTGAGCATGGGCATGGCCATGACGTTGACAAGTAGGCCGCGCGCTGGTACCCAGTTGTAGGCATATCCCACACCCGCACTGCCCTGCCACAGTTTCACCCGACCCAGACCCTCCATCAGATAGATCAAGTCGCCATTATGGTCTGAAGAATAGTCGATGTGCGTATAGTTGTACATCAGTCCAGCCATCAGCGAACCCGCAGACCGCTTTTGGATAACCCTCTGTTTGTAGGCCGCGGCATAGGAGAACTTCTTGCCGTTGAACATATAGTATCCGTCAGCGATGACCGTCTTCACATGTATAGGATCCGTCAGTTGCACCTCATTCCATGTGTCCTTGTCCTTCTCGGCAATCAGGTCGCTGTTCAGGTTGTAGTTCGGGTTGTGGTTCTCGAATGAATGGATGCGCACATTGATGCCGTAGGCACCGCCCGTGGCACCGAAAGTGAGGTTGCTACCCTTGTCACCGCCCACGTTCACCGAATAACCCAGTCCGAAGCCTCTGTAACCAGCCCACAGACCGACGGAATATGAAGGCGTAGTCTTAAGATACGGATTGACGCTATAATCCTTACCAACCATACTTCCCTGGTTCTTCATACTCACTATAGTCTGTTTTACATTGCTTCTCACGTTAATCTGCCACGGTTGTTCTGGCACATCAATATAGCGTCGGTCAATGCCCTTGACCACCATGGAGTCACGCATGGTTTTCACTTTATTGACGAGTGAAACCACGCCTCCCTGCGCCATCGTCTTGCTACAGAAGCCGACGCAAACGACAAGCATTATGTATTTGAATATCTGCATTTGCAAATTCCACTTTGTCTCCATTGATTTCCCATCGATAGAGTGTCTTTTTTCAATATCATTGGTTATTCACTATAATTATGATCTACCACAATGAATACCTGCATATCTGGCACTAAAGGTTGTATCTCTGCGGTTAGTTGGCTGATGAGAGCATCATCATCGTGGACGGAGATATCAGGAACGACATCAACGGAGAGCATATTGTCTTTCTCTGAATAGTAGAAGCCATGCACCTGAACAATGTCCTTGTGGGCTGCGAGAGTCTGCATCACCTTTGCCTGTAGTTCTGCTCGCTTGTTCTCGCCTGTGGCTATTGCATATACTCCAACGGTCATTATTATTCCGTGACGCTCGTACATCTGCATCGAGATCTTGCGCGTCAAACCGTGAATGTCGTGAGCCGACATCGTGTCATAAACGTTGATGTGCAGCGAACCAATCTTTACGTCAGGACCGTAATTGTGCAGAATCAGGTCAAACACACCGTGAACACCCTCAAAGTCGGAAACCTCCTTCTGTATCTGCTTTGTGAGTTCAGCCGAAATGCTTGTGCCAAGCAATTCGTTGATAGGTGAGGCAAGCATTTCTATACCAGCCTTAATGATGACAGCGGAGATCAAGGCTCCAAGAATACCGTCGAGAGACACGTTCCATAGTAGCATGACACCTGCCGAGATGAGCGTTGCCAGAGTGATAATGGCATCAAATAGCGCGTCAGAGCCAGAGGCTATAAGGGCATCGCTTTTCAGTTGCTCGCCCTTGCGCTTGACGTATTGTCCGAGTATCAGTTTTACTACAATGGCAACTACGATGACCACGAGCGTTACTGTAGTATATTCTGGCTCTGTAGGGTCGAAGATCTTCTTCACCGACTCTATGAGTGAGGTGATACCTGCCGATAGTACTATGATGGCGATTATGATAGCACTAAAATACTCTATGCGTCCGAAACCGAATGGATGCTTACGGTCGGCTGGTCGCTGTGAGAGTTTAGTGCCAACAATGGTAATGACGCTCGAAAGCGCGTCACTAAGATTGTTTACAGCATCCATTATTATTGCTACCGAATTGGCAAGAATGCCTACCGATGCCTTGAAACCTGCCAGTAACACATTGGCTGCTATGCCAATCCAACTGGTGCGAATGATTTGTGAACTACGATCCATATTAATCTATTTGTTTTTTGCTCAGGTTTTGGGAGTTTGGAATTGCCTGGAAGGCAATACTATGAGTAACCCCGTACATAAGAGTGAAACAAGGATGTGCGGGGATTAAGCCCATAATCCTTCTACTGCCTAAAAGGCAGTACATAGCGAAAAATAATATGTAAAAGTCAATCAGGTACAGCCTTCCAGGCTGGAATGGGTATAGGCTGTTTCCTGTCCGAGGGCATCCTCTCCTTCGTCGAGGATGCACCTCGGTTCTTCCCTATGGTCAGGCGCTACGCGGAATCCTCATAGTGTTGCCTTCCAGGCAATTCTAAACTTCCGAAACTTAATCTTTTAATATCTTAATCTCCTACATTCCTCTCTCTGCCCAATCTCCACGATCCAGTTGTCTATACCCGATAGCCTCGGCGATATGTGGCATCTGGATATTCTCTGAGCCTTCTATGTCGGCGATAGTCCTTGCAACCTTTAGGATGCGAGAGTAAGCCCTTGCGGAGAGGTGCAGACGCTCCATGGCGTTGTGGAGGAGGGTAGTGGTCTGCTCGTCAATGGCACAATATTTTGCCAGCATACGGTCGGTCATCTGTGCGTTACAATGGATGGATTTCTCATCCTTGAAACGCTCCGTCTGAATCTGACGGGCAGCGATAACGCGCTTGCGGATCTCTGAGGATGGTTCGCCCTTGGCTGTCTTTGATAGTTCAGAAAATGGTACGGCAACGATATCAACCTGAATATCAATGCGATCAAGAAGCGGACCTGAAATCTTGTTCATATACCTCTGTATCTGATTTGGAGTACAGGCACAATGGTGCGTTGGGTCTCCATAGTAACCGCATGGGCATGGGTTGGCACTGGCAACAAACATAAACGAGCACGGGTATTCTATGGTGTATTTCGCACGTGAGATAGTGATGCAACGGTCTTCGAGAGGCTGACGAAGAACTTCGAGCGTGTTCTTGTTGAACTCTGGCAACTCGTCACAGAAGAGAACACCATTATGGGCGAGGGAAATCTCGCCTGGCATAGCATTTGAGCCACCGCCAACGAGTGCTACCTGCGATATAGTGTGATGAGGACTGCGGAAAGGTCGCTGATAGATGAGTGCGGAATTTTTATCATTCACATTTCCCAATTTTCCCGCAATACTATGAATCTGAGTCGTTTCCAGACTCTCGGAGAGCGATAGGGGAGGGAGGATGCTTGGCAATCGCTTTGCCATCATTGATTTGCCTGAGCCTGGAGGACCAATCATAATCAGGTTATGACCACCAGCGGCAGCCACTTCCATAGCTCGTTTCACGGAGTCCTGTCCCTTGACGTCGGCAAAGTCAAGGTCGCTACTGTTTGTCTGTTGCTCGTAGAACACCTTGCGGGTATCGTATTCCAAAGGCTGGGCATCACTCTGTCCTGATAGGAACTGCACCACATCGGTAAGTTTTTCCATGCCATAGACCTCAAGATTATTAACTACAGCAGCCTCTCGGGCATTGGCATGAGGTAGAATCATACCCTTATAGCCCTCTTTCCTTGCCTTGATAGCGATAGGCAAGGCGCCACGGATGGGTTGGAGAGTGCCGTCAAGGCCAAGCTCACCGATGAGAAGGTACTTATCAAGTAACTCCTTGGGAATGTCCTCGTTAGCAGCAAGAATACCGATGGCAATGGGGAGGTCGAATGAAGCACCTTCCTTGCGTAGGTCGGCAGGTGCTAGATTTATGGTTATGCCCTTGTTAGGGAACTTATATCCGCTATACAGATAGGCAGTTCTTATTCGGCTCTGGCTCTCGCGTACTGCCTCGTCGCCCAGTCCTGAGAGATACAGGCATTGCCCCATCTCCACGCTCACCTCAACCGTGACCGTGGTTACGTTCAATCCGTTTACAGCCGCACAATATGTTTTTACTAACATAGTTAAAATAATAAAATGAAAAATGAACAATGAAAAATACATATTACAATTTTGTACTTTGTAAATGCTAAATTGTACATGGTGCTATTTTTCATTTTTCATTTTTAATTTTTCATTTAATTCGCAATATTTTGCAAATGTATATAAAAAATATGTATAACGTGCAGGTATTCGAAAAAAAATGAGCATTAAGTGGCATAATACGAAAAAAATGTGTGTAAGATGCAGTTATGCAAAAAAAAATGTGTAATTTTGTGCTCTAATAATGGAAAAGGTACATATTAAAAACAATATTGCAAAGTTTAGTTTCTCTCGCTTTGGCAAATATGCTGGTATCGTCGCTGCTGTCGTGCTCTGCATCTTTATTGGAGTATCTTTTTGGCAGTCGCGCTCCATATCTCCAGAGGATATTGCTATGACCGACGCAAAGGTTGAGCGTGAGGATTGTTTTCTCTTACTATCGGGTAATGATACGTTGATGTCCTTCCGCGACTTTCAGGGCGATACGCTCTTCGTGGGTGGAAAGACAAAAGTGATAGGTGAAAAGTCAAAGGGCGAAGGTCTTTGTCCCTCTGCCTATACTTACTCCGTAGCAGGTCAGTGGGTGAACTGGCTTCCTGTAATTCCTTCGTGCAAGGGTAGGTTGATGGTGTTGAAAGCTGATACCGCTTCGCTATGCAGGGCAAGCAGCAAGCAGTTGCATGACATCGTTGCTCGTCAGAAAGTATGGGTTAAGAAGCAACTCGTAAACATTGACGAGCAGCAAGAGCATACTGACTACTACATCCGCACTCATGATGTAACGGAGAGCGGTTTTGACGTGGTGACACGTGCGAGTGAGTATATGCATCGTTCCAAGGATTCGCTTGATGCTGTGGCAAAGGCTTTGGCGAATATCAAGGATGATGCCCCACTACGATTAGAGTTATGCTCTCGCTATTTTGTATGGGTGAATGAATCTGAAGATCCGAAAGCTCGTGCAAAGCGTGTGGAGTGTGATATGGTGAAGGAGAAGAACGGTATGGTGGTTATCCGAACAAAGGACAGCCAAAAGCCTTACTACCTCTCAACACCTCTGAACACGTTCAACACCGAAGTCATTAGGCAGTATCTCGCCAAGCGTCAGGCTGCTCCAAAGATGCTTTTGCCTATCCATACGAGGATTGACTCTGTCGGCACTTATATCGGTGCGGTTGATCCATTAGGCGACTATAACGGCTACGGAAAGCTGTTCGAGAAGGATGGTGGCTACTATGAGGGCTATTGGCTTCACGGTAAGCGTTCGGGATTCGGTTTGGCACTCACACCTGGCGTAAGAATGCGCATAGGCGAATGGAAGAATGACAGTTATCTCGGTGAACTCATCACATACACCGAAGAGCGTATCTATGGCATAGACATCTCTCGCTATCAGCACGAGAAGGTGGTGAAGGTGAAGAAATGGGTGCGTAACCGTAAGGGCAAGAAAATATTGCGTGTTCGGAATAAGGTGCAGAAGTTCAATATCAACTGGGATGACCTTAGAATTACGCACCTCGGCACTATCAGTAAAAAAACGATATCAGGTGATGTGAACTATAAGATTTCGTTCATCTATATCAAATCTACTGAGGGTAAGAGTGTGAAGAACAACTACTATTTTGCTGATTACAAGGCTGCTCGTTCTCGTGGCTATAAGGTGGGTACGTATCATTTCTTCTCAACAAAGACCCCTGGAGCAGAACAGGCAATGTTCTTCCTGAAGAACTCACGCTATCAGTATGGCGACTTCCCTCCTGTGCTTGATGTGGAGCCTACCGCTGGTCAGATAAGGCAGATGGGTGGTACAAAGGCGATGTTCGCCCATATACGCAAGTGGCTAAACATGGTAGAACAGGCATATGGTGTGAAGCCTATCCTCTATGTCAGTCAGACGTTTGTGAACAAGTATCTCCCCGCAGCTCCTGATCTGATGAAGAACTACAACGTATGGATTGCCCGCTATGGCATGTATCGTCCAAACGTGAACCTCGTATATTGGCAGTTGTGTCCTGACGGTCGTGTCAAGGGTATTAACACAGAAGTCGATATCAACGTGTTCAACGGCTTCCAGGCAGAGTGGGAGAGGTTTTGTAGTAACTAAAAGGCTAGTGGCCTCTCCCCCCGCCTTCCCCCGTAGGGAGGGAGCCGGAGTGCTCATGAGTGAATATAGTAAAAATGAATTATTGAATAGCCTTTCGCCTTCCGGCTCCCTCCCT
>CACYXI010000124.1 GCA_902778265.1 uncultured Bacteroidales bacterium
ATTATGGTGTGGAAAAACACGAAATAGCCCCAGTCTCACTCAAAACTAGCGAGGCTGGGGCTTTTTTGTATAGTGTCTCAAATGGAGGTTTCTTTAGTTACAGAAGATGTTCGGTAGAACGTCTGCTGGCTCTGGCGTTGTCATTGTTGAACATGTCGCCGATGATGTAGCTGCTATAAGAGAGGCTCTCGAAATTCGTGCGAATAATAGCATTTCATATAGCTTTGTTAACGACCAGAGGACTAGGGATCAACTGATTATCGATAATCTCCGTATGGAGAATGCTGCACTTGATCTTAAACAGAAAGAATCGGAGCGCTTTTATACTTTCTGTATCAACGCCTTTTATCAAGTAGAGAACATCATCAACTATTATTTCTATACTACCTATCCGGATATTAACGAATTGCTGTCAATTATCGAGGATTACACAAGGCAGGAAAAGAGTGAAAAATTCCAGTATAAAAGATCTGGTAAAGAAAAAAATGTAAGTGATATTCAGATTGCAAATAAGATTGATGCATACTGCAACATATTTTTCAATGGAGATAAGTTTAAAATGACGTTAGGCCAATTGAGACAAGTACGAAATGAAGGAGAACATAGGTGTATGATCATTCAACAGGAAAAAGACGAAACGAACAGCCTATACAAATTCTTCAAGTATAACACGTTTAACAGTGTACGTATCGCGTTGATAAAGCTTGTCAATTCTATTAAAGAAAATATAGGCCAACGACTCGAGTAGTTTGAAATGGCAACAATCACTTTAGAGGGTACGTCTTAACTGTGTCATTTAATGCAACTCGTTGCTGCATTCTTTCAATTGACAAAATCAGACTGGGTATTGGAGCCCAGTCTGATTTTTGTCAAAGACAAACTTCAGATGATGTGCCAAACTAATCATTCATTCCCAATAGTTTCTCCATCAACTTATTATTCTTCTCTAGTTGTACTTGGTATTTTTCCTTAAACTGATTAAGCTCAGAGAGTATTTTATCATAGTCAACTTTTAATGCATCGTACTTTGCCTTATAGTCATCCTTAGCTGTAGAAATCTTTTCTACTTCTTTATCACTCTCATTATTCGGCTTAACTCCAGCATCAGAAAGTTCTACTTGTACTTCAACTGTTCGGCTGCTCCTATTCTTACTGTTCCTGTTACTCGTGTTTGGAGTTTCCTTCTCATCTATTTTCTCTTTTCCTGATTTATTGTCTGTTTCTGGCAACTGTATGGCCTCTTTGATAATTTCATTCCATGGAGTGAAATTATCTGTAAGGGGAAGTTCTCCTTGTTCAGGGAACCCCCACTGAAGGCGACGTTGACGGGCCTCTTCCATGTCTCCTTTTTGCTCTTTGTTATATATCCACCGTAAACGAATCTGGTCTCTGTTCCTTCCGTTCAAACCTTGGTTTAGCGCCCATTCGTAGAAACTGAGCGTGTCAACGAACCGGTGTCTACTCTCATATTTTCGGCCTATCTCAGCAATAATCGGCATGAGCCATATAGAATTGCTTGGATAGTCACCAAAGTTCTTTGACATGAACTCCCTTATTGCACGATCGGTACCTGTAGGAAGATCATAATCGAACCTTGGGCTTCGAATTTTCTTTAGATCCCTAATCATCGTCAGCGCTTGGCGAATTCCATTATCGTTGATTCGACGTAGCGAGCCCTTCCATTCACGTAGATCTGTGAACTCGGCTTCTATTATGCCATGTAAGACTATTGCATTATAGGGGACATGTTTTTTATTTGCTTTTTCCATGATTTCCTCTGCCTGTGCAACACTCTTAGTTCTAATCAATAATTCTGCATAAACGGCCATGAAGTCATCGCTTGTGCCATCGTTCATTATAGCATCTAGTACGATGTCCATGTTATTACCACTAAGATAAACTTTCTTGTTTTCTCTAAATTCGCTCAAAACCTGTTTTTGCCATCCATTGACATTAATTGCACGTCTTAAAGAGATAGTGTCAGGATATTTGGCTTTCTTCAGTTTTTCATGATAATAGTCAGCAGGCTTGTTCTGAGATTTTTCCCAGTAGGTCATTGCTTCTTCCACGAGGCCTGCGTTGAAGGCTATACGTGCAGCTTTGCTTCTTAAATCCTCCGCATCATTATAAATAGCATCAATAGTACACAAAGAGTCGTATTGTTGCAAAAAGCGTTTTGCTATCTCTTTTGAAGATCGTTCATTATCACTTACATCGTCTAAAAGCCTTCTGATGATGAGAAGCCAGCGATTGTTGTCTCGGACATCCTTTATTGCCATGTCCTGTTTTGTAACAATGTGATTTATGAGCTTGCTAACATCCTTCAGTTCAACTTTACCTTTTATAATGGCCTTACATGCATTGACAAGCTCTACATGCAAAGTAGATTTACACTGGGCGATGGCTTTTATAGATCCATTCTCGCTGATAACCTGCCAATAACACTCAACAGCCTTGTCGCTAAGCCCAGCATTCATAAATTCCTTACCAGCTTCAGCAAATCTTTCTTGCATTATGTAGGCTTCAGCTGAGCATCTTGCCGCATCGGCAGATAATCCGCGCTCACGATAACGAGAAGCCACTTGCAACATTAAGTCGTAATCTCCGCTGTTTAAAGCAGTAGACTCCATCTCTGCCAAAGATTTCTTTATATCTGTAACTGACATATCTCCAGCATTAATATCCCTCTCAGTTGTACCTTCTCCTATATAACCAAGATCTTTTGATTCCCAACAATTCTTTCGGCTTCCAGATAGCGAAGACAACATAAGTCCTTGAAGTTTTTCTTCTTCTTTCTTCAGATCATCATTATGGAAGGAGAAAGCAAAAGACCAAAATGAATCGGGGGTAAAATTATCAAGTATATACAGATTCTTTCTAGCACGGGTTACTGCTACATAAGCATTACTAACAAGATATTTTAGTGCCATATTCTCTTCATCAGCACCGTAACCTGCGTTAGCATTATCGCTTTCATACCAGTGAATTAGTCCCCGTAAAGACACTTTGTCATGCAAGGGCGCCTGGTCAAAGCCATAGATGGCAACACATGGGTATTCCAGACCTTTAGCTTGTGCTGGAGAAAGTATAGTAATACCTTTTGATATGCCATTTTTGTCAAATGATATTTTCCCCTTTATAGGAGTAGAATTAATATACTCTTCTTTTTTCATGCCTTCTGGTGATGGCACTATAAGAATGGCACTCTTAATCTTTAATTGTTGCCAAACATTATCATTGTCAGCAGGCAGGCAAAGCACAGGAGCTGCATTGCTCTGAAAATGTTCTACTTGAGGATTGCTTGGCATGCCAAACCTGCTTTCGCGTAATAGTTGAAAGCGGTTCCCAAGTTTAACGATTGAGCCTGAAGACCTGTAGTTCTCACTCAACTGTTTTGGCTTTGGGGCGGAAACTTCCTCAATATTACATGAACGTCTTAATGTGTCCATAAAATACGAACGTAGAACATCCCACCGGAAGCCTGTCGGATTGAGTGTTTGAAATTCATCCCCGGCAAAAACGAATGGCAATTTAAAAATGTCATCACGATTGCCATGCAATGAGCGATTAAAGAAAGATGATAATTGTAGTATGAAATCTATCTGCGTACGTGTAAAGTCTTGCGCCTCGTCACAGAAAACTCCACTGAAGCGTTCTGTTACGTAGGTCTCAGCACTATTGTCGTCAGGAGAGACACTATAACGAACTAGGTCCTGGTCATCCCAAAGTTGATCCTCTTCACAGTAATCTTTGTACCATGCCCAAACTTTGTTATAGACTTCCTCGTACACAGATTGGCTCACGCTCTTATCATCACGTCCTAGTTCTTTGTAGTCGCTAGGTGTCAATATGTCACTGCTGTCCCACCCTTTGATGTAGGTATTTATGACATGCCAACTTATTGAAGGACCGATATTCTTTGACATCTGCTGATTTCGACCAAAGTGTTTAGCCCATGCCTTATTAAAGTCTGCATAAGTGATATGTCTACCTGCATAAAATCTTTGCTTGGTTATATCCTTATTGTTGTCTTCAATACATTCCATGACAATATCGCCAAAAACCCGAAAGCATGTTTTTAGCAAAGGTGCGACATCTTCATCAAAGGTCAGGCCTTCTTTTTTGAGAACCTTCTGATAAACATTGTTGTGTCGGAATAGGCTCTCGGCCAAACGTTGGGCATTGATAACAAGATTCTTGCTATATGATAAGTATACTGGAGGTAAAACATATCCACCAGGAAGCCTTTTCACCTTAATATAGCGCAATAGAAGTTCTGCAAACATATATTGCAGAACCGTAGACTTTCCGCTGCCAGCTCTTCCGCTGATAAAAAGTGGATATTCGGATTGTGACATCACAATGTCACGTTCCTCGTCACTAAGAATAAAGTTGCTGTTTTCATCAAGCTCCATCTTGTACCATTCATCAGGGTCATCAAGAATAGAGCATGGATAACCACGTCTACTGTTAGTTCGGAGCCAACTGGTAGTTTTGTCTGCCCATTTGTCCTTAGTCTTCTCATCTCCAAGCTCCAAAAGGAAGAAGTCTGTGCCTTCTTTGCGTAAGACTATATAATCACGATCTCTACGTAAAGACACAAGATGAATACCATCTTCCAATTCTTCAACTATGGCTTTAAAGAAGAAATCGTTAAGTTTGTTTACTATATCTATATGCACAGATTGATACTCCTCTGTCATCATTTGTTTTTTCCATGATTCAGATTCATACACCCACTCTGGCATAATTTCATGATTTATGCTTTTGCTGTCGTCTATCAGAATTCTCTCTTCGTCAGTCAATGATTTTAGTTCGTGTACGGTATCATCCGAAAGTGCATCTGTTACCTTTTTCTCTATCGACTCCCAGTCAACATCATTGACAGATGTAATAGAATCACGAACAACTTTATCGGTCGATGTTTTATAGAATCTCTTATAATCATCATCGTGATTAAAATCTCGCAATCCTACATATACTCCGACTTCCTTCCCTGCTAACTTAATCTCGCGATATTCATATACGGCACGGAAATTTTGGTGGCGGTCACGAACATATCTGTGCCCGTCTTTTATGGTAGAATATTCACTCCTAGGCTGATGCTCGAAATTATGATTCTCTACTTTATCTTTGAATCGCTTGAAAACATTCATTGCACCATGCCTATTAGTCTCATCCTCAAATTTTTTTGTTGCAAAGACAAATCTCTTCATTTGAACCTTAGGTTTTATGTATAATGTTGCAAAGTTACTTTTTTCTTTTCAATACAAAGACAATTTTAAGAAAAAAGTAATGTGAAATTTACCTAATATTCGATTAAAATTGTAGCCCCTTATGTTCAAGAGTATTCAATCATCTCATTATTATTTTCACCTTGAGTGCGTCAACTTTGCAATAAAAGTTATCATAGTTTTCATTTTTATTGCGAATTAGGCATTCTTTTCGGAAAATTTTCATAACTTTGAGGCCATATTAAGGATTCATTAATATGAGCAGGAAGCTAAATAGAATAAAGACTGTATTGGTCGACCAGGGTAGAACCAATAAATGGTTGGCCGAGCAACTGAGGAAAGACCCGGCTACAGTGAGCAAATGGTGTACCAACACCAGTCAACCTTCTTTGGAGGTGATGATGAGTATAGCTAAACTTCTGAATGTAGAGATGAACGATCTCGTACGTTTAGAAGAAATGCCAGATCCTGCTATTAAAGCTGTGACAAATAATTAAACCATTCCCAAAACGCCCAATAAATACCTATGGCAAACTTTGCATCAGGACAGAGAGTAACTGTGCGTGGTAAGGATTTCCTCATCACCAATGTGGAGCGGAATGAAGCGAGCACTTATCTGCTGCATTGCACAGGAATCACTGAATTGGTAAAGAATCATAAGTTCATCTTCGATACAACCATCGATAAGGATATCGAGATCGTCAGTCCGGAGAATACACTTCTCGTGGCTGACAAGGATCCGCGTTGGCGCAAGACCAAGCTGCTTATCGAGACAGCTATCCGCAACAATTCATTCTGTTCGCAGAAGATAACGGTAGCCCAGGGTGGAGTCTACAACATTGCTGAGTATCAGATGGCGTATGTCCATAACATCGATTCTGCAAAGAGCGAGATCTACGGCGGTCAGCTAGTGACCTACTACCCGCCTTACACTCGTTGTGACCGCATAGCCGACTACCGTCGCGTCTGGGCTTTCTTTGAGAAGAAGTTCAACTCATAAATGGAAGCAAGATGGCGGAGAAGGACTATATCCACAACTTGTGTGCCGCTCTCAGCGAGTATGAGCAGCTTGGCATTGCGCAGCAGATAGACTATCAGAAGTTCTATCTGTACTCCATCATTACTCATTCCACAGCTATCGAAGGATCCACGGTGACGGAGATAGAGAACCAACTGCTCTTCGATGAAGGCATTGCAGCCAAGGGGCGTACGATGGTGGAGCAACTTATGAACCTCGACTTGAAGGCAGCTTATGAACAAGTGATAAAGATGGCACCACAGCATATCCCATTCTCCGTAGATATGCTGAAAGGCTTGTCAGCGCTTGTGATGAAGAATACCGGCAGCAAATACAGTACCCTCATGGGCGACTTCGATTCAAGCAAAGGTGACTTGAGAAAGGTGAACGTCACTGCTGGTATCGGTGGACGCTCATACCTGAACTATCAGAAGGTGCCTTCCCGTCTGGAGTCCTTCTGTGAGAGCATGAACGAGCGCTACGCGGAGGCTGTTACCAGTAATGATATTATTGAGCAGTACGCCCTTAGCTTTGATGCCCACAACCTACTGGTTGCCATTCATCCCTGGGTGGATGGCAACGGGCGCATGTCGAGACTCATCATGAACTACGTGCAGTTTGAGTTCGGCCTCGTTCCCTCAAAGGTGTTGAAAGAAGACCGTGCCGAATATATCCAGTCGCTGGTTGACTCCCGTGATCAAGACTCGCTTGAGCCTTTCCGCGAGTTCATGTTCCGCTCCCATCTCCGCAACATCACCAAGGAGATAGAGGCCTACAAGCAATCGATGCAAGCAGATATCGACTTCACAACACCGAAGAATACCGATGTCGTAAAAGATGTCGTAAAAGATGTCGTAAAAGAGATTCTCCAAATCCTCTCCCAGAATCCTACGGCTACCGCAGCCTCTATTGCCACTAATCTCAATATGTCGAGCCGCCAGATACAACGCCAAATGGCCAAGCTTCAACAGCAAGGCCGCCTCGTTCGCCACGGAGGCAGAAAAGCCGGATACTGGGAGGTAGTTTCAAATGATGATATTAAACAACAGCCATAAAATAACAAGCCTATGAACATTCTAATGACAAGAACTCAGGCAGAGCAAAGGTTGAAAGAGACCTTCGGCATAGATCACTTCTACGATGAACAGTGGAAGGCAATTGACGCTTTGCTACATGGCAAACGAATTCTGATGATAGAGAGAACCGGCTTTGGCAAATCACTCTGTTATCAGTTTCCTGCCACACTCTTCCCGGGAGTGACAGTGGTATTCTCTCCTTTGATAGCATTGATGCGTGACCAAGTTGCTTCACTTGAGCGAAAGGGTATACCGGCGCGTTGCATCAATTCCGAAGAAGCATCCGAAGACAACGATGCAGCTATCAATGATGCCCTTAACGGAAGAGTAAAGATTCTCTATATAGCTCCGGAGCGTCAGGAAAACTCGGCTTGGACTGAGGCTGTAAAACAAATAAAGCTGTCGATGGTTGTTGTCGATGAAGCACATACTATATCGCAATGGGGGCATGATTTTCGTCCTGCCTTCAGACGCATTAAGAATCTTGTGCGTAACTATCTCCCTCAGGATATGCCTATTCTGGCAACAACTGCTACAGCAACGGAAAGAGTACAAAAGGATATAGAGGAACAACTCGGCGGTCATCTGACGACTATCCGTGGCAATCTGATGCGTGAGAACTTCCGACTTCATGTCATCAATGTCAACTCTGAGGATGAGAAAATGATCTGGTTGAAACACAACATCATGGGTCTTCCCGGCACTGGAATAATATATGCAGGCACTCATGTACAGACAGAACTCTATACGAAATGGCTGACACGGCAAGGAATAGATGCTATAGAATATAATGCAGCGCTTGACTCTGACTCGCGTAAGGAGATAGAGAGGAAGTTGATGGACAACGAGGTGAAATGTGTGGTATCAACCAATGCTCTTGGTATGGGTATTGACAAGCCAGACATTCGTTTTGTCATACATCTTCAGATTCCGCAATCGCCTATCCATTATTACCAGGAAATAGGTCGTGCTGGCAGAGACTCCAAACCTACAGATATCATTCTCTTTTTCAACTCTACAAAAAACGAAAAAGGTGTTATGGCAGACGAGGAACTCCCTCGCGCTTTCATAGAAAACGGTCGTCCGTCTGAAAAGAAGTACCGCAGATTCATAGACGCTGTGAAGGAAGAATCCTTAACAGAGAAGGGACTGATGATGAAGACGAATATGCCACAGAAATCTGTAAGGGTAATTAGGGAGGACCTCATCGAGCAGGGTATCATCAAAGAGGTTGTTATCGGAAAGCGGAAGAGCTATGAGTATCAGTTTAATGCACCGGAGCTGGATTACGAACGCTTCAACACGCTGAATGAGGCTAAGAAAAAGGATCTTGAAAATATGATCCGGTATGTCTATACCAAAGAGCCTCGGATGAAATATCTGTGCAGCTATCTGGGAGATGATACTTCGTGTGACTTTACAAACACATGCGATAACACCGGACTACCGAAATATCATGTCGATGTAACAGACGACGATGAGAAAGATATCAGGGAGTTCCGTGACAATCTGTTCCCTTTGCTCGAATTCAAGACGAGATATAATCTAATCACCGGTATCGCTGGCTCTTATTATGGGGAGTCTACAGTAGGGAATGCTATCCATCGCTGCAAATACGAAAATGGAGGTGACTTTACTGACTTCTTGTTAACACGTACACTACGGGCATATTATCATCTGTTTGGCAATAAGAAGTTTGACATGATTGTCTATCTTCCATCCACAGTTTCAGGAGACTTAGTAAAGAACTTTGCATATAAGATTGCAAGGGCTCTTAAGACCCCAATTTCTGATGGATTGATAAAGACACGCCAGACTGAGCCGCAGAAGATATTTCAGCAGCGATATGGCAAGGAAGAAAACGTGAAGGATGCTTTTACTTACGAGCCTAAGGAACAGGTTTCAGGTAAGAGTATTCTGTTAGTCGATGATATTTATGACAGCGGTGCCACAATAAAAGAAATTGGAAAGATGCTTACAAAGCTTGGCGCTGCAGAGATTGCTCCATTGGTCATTGCAAAGACTGTTGGAGGTGATATTCAATAATTACAAAATAAAATGGATAAGAACGAATTATCATATTGGATGGCCTTAGCCCATCTTGAGGGGATGTCCACTCGCCGAAAGATGGAGATTATAGTGAGTTGCTATTACCAGAAGAAGAATCTATCTGATTTCTTCCGGGCTGACAACAACTCAAAGATAAGTGATTTTGCCATTAGTAATCCTGACGGCACTGAAAATCAGTTGACTCAAGTAGAACTAGATTGTATCGGTACTCTTTCACCTCAGATACCTAACTATGCTTTTATGGCAGAAAGTCTGCAAGAACAAGGTTATGGCATTATCACTGTGATGGATAAGGAATACCCTAAGCAACTTAAAAAGATGATGGGATATACCAGTCCCTTGGTAATCTATACTAAGGGTGACGTCAGTCTACTTAATCAAGATGCAATTGCTATTGTAGGATCGAGAAAAGCTAAAGACATATCTCTTCAGTTTACCGATACTATTGCACGTAAGGAAGTAGAGCAAGGAAAGATAGTTGTCAGCGGTTATGCCAAAGGTGTTGATCGTCAGGCCCTCGATTCTGCTTTGGCTGGCGGTGGAAAAAGCATTGTAGTTCTCCCACAGGGTATTACTACCTTTGGGAGCGGTTATCGCCAGCTATACAAAGAGTTGACGTCTGGGCGCGTACTTATCATGAGCTATTTTCATCCAGATGCAGGCTGGAGCGTAGGCTTGGCTATGGCGCGTAACACTGTAGTTTATGGCTTGGCAAAGGAGATCTTTGTTGCAGAGTCTGACAATCATGGCGGGACCTGGTCTGGCGTGATGAGTGGCTTGAAATATAACAGTAATGAGAAAAACAAGGAGAAACTCGCCATCTATGTTCGCATTCCAGGTGATAAGGAGAAAAATGCCAATCTTGAGCTCATCAACATGGGCGCAGAACCTATCACTCTTACTGGCGAGGTAAAAAAGCGTGAGGACGTGATAGAAGATCTCAGCGCAATAGAGAATAAAATAATTAGTCTATTAAGAGGTAATTCTCTTCGTCCGGAGACAATCATTGAAAAATGCGGTCTGTCTTGGACAAAACAGAGAATGGTAGGATATCTTGATACACTAAAAGACAAAGGCGTAGAGAAGGTTAAGGTAGGAAGATACAACTGCTATACCATTAAGGTAGACGAGCCTGATTTATTTAACTGAGCAATAAAAATTCAGAAAAGGTCTCCGTAAGGTTCTACAAGGATAGAGAAGTCCGTGCCGTATGGGATGACGAAGGACAGAAATGGTGGTTCTCCGTCCCCGACCTTGTAGGCGTCTTGAACGAACAGGACGACTACAAGAAGAACCGCAACTACTGGAAGTATCTGAAAAACAAGCTGAAGAAGGAGAATAATGAACTGGTTAGTGTCACTAACCAGTTGAAAATGCTTGCACCCGATGGTAAACGAAGGAACACGGATGTCATCGACGCTGCTGGCGTGATGCTCCTTGCCAAGCATTTCCCCAACAACAAGGCTGCCGAGTTTCTTGACTGGTTTACTTACAGCGATAACACCATCGACGGACAGAGCCGCAAGAAAGCATATACGCTGTTTGAAAGCGGACTGATCAACTCCATAGAGGTGGGGACAGTGAAGGGCCTGCAGCAGATTCATGCCTATCTGTTTGGTGGACTGTATGATTTTGCCGGAAAGATACGAACGGTGAATATTGCGAAAGGCGGCTTTCAGTTTGCTATGGCGCAATACCTTCCGCAGACACTCTCTGATATCGAAAAGATACCGGAGAATAGTCTTGACGAGATCATCGACAAGTATGTCGAGATGAATATCGCTCATCCTTTCCGTGAAGGCAACGGCAGAGCCACGAGGATATGGCTCGACCTGATACTGAAACGGAGTATGAAGAAGTGTATCGACTGGAGCCGGATCGACAAGAAGTCTTATCTGAATGCAATTGCATGCAATGACGAGAAGCGTTACCGACACGACTGGTATCAAGGTTCTTTACTATACGTGGCTATGACGCGTGCTCGTCAATTGGTTTACATCACCGGATTCGGCGAACCTACCGGCTTACTTACACCAACAGGGTAAAACTGTACCTTGTTACAGAATCTGCAATAGAAGCTGATTGATGAAGTCAGCTCCTATTGCAGATATATAGAAGAACGAAAACATCGATTTTATCTTCTCCATTTCGCTCTTTGACTCTGTTCGTCATCGATGTCGCTTGCGTTCATGCCATGGCCTACTTCGAATTCACGATTGGTATCTCGGGAACCGCCTTGCGTATCCATAATTCTCTTTGGAGTTCTTGTGAATGAAGGTGACTCTTGATTTTCTTGTGGGATGTGCGTTACCTTGATAGGCTCAGGTAACGGATTCATGGCAATACGATTGTTGCGATGGAGTTGGCTTAGAACAGACTGACTAAGACTGATGGTCTCCTCGTTCCACGAAACGGTACCACGATGGATACGGGTTTCAAACTGGCGATGGAGCAAACGATTGATGTCACGTGTAGTGGCCAATGAATTTTCCTTGAGATTGCCATCAATGGTCTGTTCAATTTTGGCAAACCGGGTAGCTGCATTCTCGAACTGCAGCAGCTCACGGATGCTGATGAACTCGCCTCCCTTGAAGACGGCCTTGTTCTTATGGTCTACAATGGCATAACCGTATGGGCTATCTTTCTGACCGAAGAACACCAGGCTGATGCCGAACTTCTTCTTCATGACTACTGCCAATTCTTCCTTACTGGCTGACAAGTCACGATACTTCTTGAGGATTGCACGAAGCTGACGACGACGATCTTCGTCCGGACGATTGTCTTTGACTAAAGAAACCTCCATTTGAGACACTATACAATTTTGCCCTTGCTTTGCCGTTTCTGGCTTAGCAAGGGCTTTCTTTCGTAGAAAGCCCGTTTAAACTTC
>CACYXI010000125.1 GCA_902778265.1 uncultured Bacteroidales bacterium
TGCTGCAAAGGTAACACTTTTCTGCGACATACGATACGTTGTACTAAGATATTTTGGTTAGTCAACGTGGAGCTATCCACGGACAATCTCCCCTGCGCCTAAAATGATTATCCGCAATCATCCGTGGATAGTCTTTTGTCTTCAATTCGTTTAATTCACATTAGCCCCAAATCCGTTTCTCATTCGCTTCTAATTCGCTTCTAAACCGTTCGCTACATAGGGAGATTAAGGAATTAGATTAAAAGATTAAGGGATTAAACACAAAGACACGAAGGCGCAAAGTTTATTTTCGAATACGAGATCCATAGAAGAGACATGATTTTCGTTCTTTTCGTGCATTTTCGTGTTCCGACAAAAACACCTCTGTGTCTTTGCGCCTCTGCGTTCAACTATTTATGTTAAAAGTTAAAATTTAACTAAAAACATACACACCCACCCAGACACAACCGATAAATTATCGAATTTCTGCCATTTAACATGCAAGTTTTTCATCACCCTTGCATTATATAGACAAAAACAAAGTATCACAGATTATGAAAATCATTAGTTTATTCGTTAGTTTACTGTTAGTTTTCACCACATTCTGCTCATGTTCTAAAGATGACGAAGAAGAATATGAGCCTATGGTTGCATCTGCCCTCTTAAACACATTATTCATAGAAATTACAGATGAGAATGGCGAGGTTATTAATTACGACAATCTCTTATCGGAAGGCAAATTGTCTGTAATCGGCAAAGCCTCAAAGCAAGATAAAAAGATCAGAATCACAGACTATCAAGGAAAGAAAGTGATAGACACGAGTGCAGATTTACCTGATCAAAAACATATGGTTTTCAATACCGACAAGACCGAGGGATATGGCAAAACGGATCTGAGGATAGAAATAAACGGCAAGAAGTTTACAATATCCGTAAACTTTAATTACAATTCTGTGAACAAGCCCAATTTCTACGGCGGAAGCTCTATCTGGATCAAGGATATTGAATACGACGGAAAAAAGATAATACCCACGGAATATCTATCAATTTTCTCCATAAAGATAATATTGACAGACGGCAAACCAATCATCGAACCTCTACAAGAAAAAGAGTAAAGTAGAAAGAGTAAAGAGTAATGTAAATAGTATAAGAGGCGAAATTAAAGTCTCCTTACTATCTACATTACTCTTTAACCTATCTACTTTACACTTTTTATTTACTTTGTAATACTCTTCAGATAGTCATCCGACATGACGAGGCGCTTCGCCTCTTGAATCTGCTTGTCGTAGCCATTCTGATAAGCGATTGCACCTTTCTGATAGTAGTACGCCGCTATGATATCAGCTTCTACCACACGACGGATCTGCTTCTCGTTCTTCTCCAACTCGCGTGCGAGATTATGCTGAAGCTTTGTTTTAAGAGCCTCAAACTCATCCTTGTTGTCGTCATAGTAGCCTTCCATCTTAGCCACTTTGATAAGCTCATCGTAGATCTTTACGGTCTCACGGTCGTACTTGAAGCCGGCATCTACAACAGCTCTTGTAAAATCCTGCCACTCACCTTCCGAGAGACGGAACTTCTCAGGTTGTGCTATTGAGTCATGCTTCATGATATAATCCACAACCCAGTTGAACATGACTTCTGTAGAGTCAAGTCCTGAACTAGCAAGATAAACGGCAATATTAGGAATGGTATCGCCCTTGAACTCCACGTCAGGCTTTATGCCTCCGCCATCCCTTACCTCACGACCGTTAGCCGTATGGAACACATGTGTCAGGGAATCAGGAATATGCTCCTTATAGCCACCACCCGTATGCTTGTAGTTGATTGCCTGAATGCAACGACCACTTGGGATGTAATACTTTGATGTGGTTATCTTCATGCTCGTATTGTGAGGCAGATCGATAGGCACCTGAACCAGTCCCTTGCCGTAGGTGCGAGTTCCGAACACCAAAGCTCTGTCAAGATCCTGAAGCGAGCCTGCGGTAATCTCACTTGCAGAAGCCGTATTGCCGTTTACCATAACGATGATAGGCATCACGGTATCAACAGGCTGGGCATCAGTCTTGTACTCATGGTTCACCTTCTTCATCTTACCCTTAGTAGTAACGAGAGTGATACCTTTTGGCACAAACATATTAACGATCTTGATAGCCTCCTGAAGTGAACCGCCACCATTGTTTCTAAGGTCGAAGACAAAGCCCTTCATGCCTTGCTGACGAAGTTCGATGAAAGCACGACGAACATCCTGCGAACAACCCTCAGTAAACTGATTAAGAGCTATATAGCCCACATTTTCGTCGAGCATACCATAATAAGGAACGGAAGGCATCTGGATAGCCCTACGCTTTATCTTAACCTCTGACGGTTTCTTCTGTCCCGGACGCTTGTACTTCAGCAAAAAGGTAGAGCCGGCATCACCACGCAGATGATTTGACACATAGCTAACATCCTTGCCTACCATCGTAGAGTCGTCAATAGAAAGAATCTCATCACCCTTCTTCAGACCAACCTCTTGAGCCGGCATTCCGAAGTAAGGCTCATCGATGCAAACATTACCAGTTTTTAGATTCTTCCTTACGATGGCACCAATACCCGCATACTTACCCGTAAGCATCTGCTTGAGGTTCTTCACCTCATCAGAGGCATAGTATTCCGTATAAGGGTCGAGAGATCTCAGCATAGCCTTAATACCCGTACCCACGACCTCCGAAGCATCAAGGGTATCTACATACATCATGTTGAGATTCTTGTATATAGATGAGAATATATCCAGATTGCGTGCTACGTCGTAGTTATGGTTCTTCTGCGCTGAAGCAGAGAGGCTGATAGCCAGAATTATAAGCGTTATTATCTTTTTCATTGTCTAATTTTCAAAAAATTGCCACAAAGATACTAAAATTCGCGAAAAAAAACTAACTTTGCAAGCAATTTAACTTACATTTAAGACAAAGCATCACTAAAATCATATTATATGAAGCATATATTCGCATCATTGATGATACTTTCCTCTCTTGGGGCAAGTGCACAGAAAATAGACTTCAACTTCTCGGGCCAAGAGAACAAAAGCACCGAGGAGGGTTTCAGCTCATGGGCGGTAGGTCGTTCAAAGACCGCCACAAAGGAGTTTGACAGCGTGACAATACAGGCAGAGGCTGTGGCAGGAACAGCAGCCAATGGCATTAACAATAACTGGTGGAAAGACGGTGTAAACAAGCACTCAAAACTGGTGAGCGACGGAGTGTTCTCGGCTTACATAGACTCAAAGAACGACTATTCATATTCAGCCTCAGAGCCTATGGGCATACAGTTCACTATCAGCGGACTATCTGCTGGAAAGCATACCCTTACCGCCTATCATAACAATACTGACGGCCTGACCAATCCCTACCCTACCATCCGCATTCTCGTGAATGGCGAACAGGTGGCATCAGGCATAGCCCAGAGCATACGCGCCCAGACTGCGGAGACTTCAGGTGTGTCATACATAGAGTTCACAGCCGAAACGGGCAAGGATGTCGTCATTCAGTACATCTCTGAACCCAAGTCGGGCGAGACATACAGCAACACATCTGTTGCCATAAATGCCCTTATCTTCGATCGTCCTCTTCCTGAAAACTCAGCCTCAGCACCTTCGCCTGAGAACCTTGACTATCACACGGACTGCGACAACGGTAGCGTTACCCTGAAATGGACTAAGGGAAACACAGCCGTGAAACACCATATATATATAGGAGAGTCGGAAGATGCCTTAAAAGAGATGGCTGTAACAAACGAGACCTCCTATACACTCTCTTCACTCTCTGCCCTCAACACATACTACTGGAAGGTAGTAGAAGAGGATGCTGACGGACGCACATTCGACGGCGCCACATGGTCTTTCCGTCCTCGTCACCTCGCATTCCCTGGCGCAGAGGGTTATGGACGCTTCGCAATCGGTGGTCGTGGTGGTATAGTTTATCACGTCACATCTCTCGATGATGATGTGAACAATCCAGCAGAAGGCACATTCCGCTATGGCATAACAAAGGTTAGCGGTCCTCGTACCATAGTATTTGATGTCAGCGGATACATCACGCTCAAAGGTCGTCTCACCTGTTCTGATCCATATGTTACCGTAGCTGGTCAGACAGCTCCAGGCGAGGGTATCACCTTCCGCGGTGCACCTCTCGGCTTTGCCTCTGACGGCATCATACGCTTCATCCGTTCTTATCGTGGCTATGCAGGAACAGAGGCAGGACCTTCTACCGAGGAACAGAACAAGGGACTTGACGGTCTCGGAATGGCAGGTTGCGACAATGCCATCATGGACCATTGCTCTGTGGCATGGACTACCGACGAGGCTTTCTCTTCACGCAATGCCCACAGCATCACGCTTCAGCGCACTCTTATCTCTGAGGCTCTGAACCAAGCCGATCATCCTAACTACGAAAAGGGCAAGACACACGGTTTTGCCGCTACCATAGGCGGCGGTTGCTTCTACGGACATAGCTCTTACCACCACAACCTCCTTGCTCATTGTGAGGGTCGTAACTGGTCGCTCTCTGGAGGACTTGACGGTGCGGGCAACTATTCAGGCGCACATGATGTATTTAATAATGTAGTATATAACTGGGGTAGTCGTGCTACTGACGGCGGTACTCATGAGCTTAACTTCGTGAACAACTACTATAAGATGGGAGCTTCTACCACCCAGACCTTACTGCTCCGTCATCAGTTTGAAGGTACAGGCTCTGGCTCTCAGGCAGCATACGTTAGCGGTAATATCCGAGAGAATCTTGACGGTTCAAAGACCACAGATGCAGAGAACCAGACATACAAGTACGAGCTTTCAGGCGGTCAGAAGCTAACATGGGAACCTTGGGCAACCGCTCCTTTCTTTGAATCATTCGCAACAATAGAGAGTGCAGAGACGGCATACGCCAATGTATTGTCGGATGTGGGCTGTAACCAGCCTTTCCTTAACGCTCACGATGCGCGTATGGTTAGCGAGACATTCTCTGGCACCACATCAACCGTTGGTTCAAAGACTGGCAAGAAAGGTCTCATAGACCGCGAATGGGATTCCGAGGGCTTTACTTCTATCAAGGAAGAGAAGCGTGCAGCCAACTTCGACACAGACCTGGATGGTATGCCAGACTGGTGGGAGGCTCTTCACTCTGAGCTTAACCCTTCAGTAGCCGACAACAACCTCGATGCTGACGGCGATGGCTATACCGCCCTTGAGGACTATCTTAACTGGATGGCTCAGCCTCACTTCACCGTTGCCCTCACCAGTACTGCGGAGATCAACCTCCACGACTACTTCTCTGGCTACCCTACCACAGGCACCACATACAAAAGCCCTTCTTCAAGTGCACAGGTCATCGATGGCAAGATCAAGATCATAGCACCTGCTTCCGAAGGTATAACTACAGTTAAGGTGACGGCAGAGGCAAACGGCATTTCCCTTACCCGTGAGTTCAACTTCCATTTCTCAGGTTCAGCCACGGGTATCAGCCAGCACCTATCACCTATCACCCAACACCAAAACACGTACAACCTCTCCGGACAGCGTGTAAATGGCAGTTTCAAGGGTATAGTCATCAAGAACGGCAAGAAATGCGCACAATAACATTTTAACGGTACAAACAGCCGAAAAAGTGAATAAAATCCGCAAAAAACAAACTTTTTTCAAGATTTTTCTAAAATTTCTTGGAAAAAGTTTGGCGGTTTCAGAAAATCGTTGTACCTTTGCATCGCAATTAAGAAATAACGCTAATTGCAAAACAAAAGCTTCAGTAGCTCAGTTGGTTAGAGCACATGACTGTTAATCATGGGGTCGTTGGTTCAAGCCCATCCTGGAGCGCAAAAAAGAGATACTTTCGAGTATCTCTTTTTTTATTTCCCGAAAGAAATCCCCACTCTTTTTCTTGTCATTCGGAAATTATTCGTATATTTGCACCCGAACAATAATCATTCACACTCTCACAGATGTCAAGAGAAGATCATAACACGATTGGATATGTTGTAGCACTCATTAGTGAGTTCGCTGCAAAATACGGCATACTCCCCCGACAGGCCTATGCCTATCTGAAAAGATTCAAGGGATTGGACTATCTATACAAGCATTACAACGTCCTGCATACATTCTCACTCGAAGACACCGTACAGTCCGTATCTGATGTATGCAGACATAACGGAGAAAAACTATGACCAGACTCAATCCTGAACAGACACAAACGATGAAAGAAGAACTCACCGTAGAACTTTGCCGATTGGCTTATGGAAACCTACAATTACTCTCCACAGGAAGCCTTGGATGCTCTCTACACTTCCGAAACATTCGACAGACTACAAGACACCGCATCTGGCTTTTACTTCCAGAGCGTAGGCTACGTTTCCTCATTTCTGAAAAAATGAAATAGAGAACGCTATTTTTCGCTAATGCCTTCTAAAACGCATTTAACGTGAGTTCAACGACAATAAAAGAACAAGGTCAACATCGGCTCATCGCAGACATTGACCTTATTCTTTTGTTAATCCCTTTAATACAACCTTTGTTTTACCTTCTTAGCTAATTCCGTCGAGATATTTCCCCTAAATCAAATCTCAGTTTTACAAAATGTAGTGACCGTCTTTAGAGTCACCTTTACATAAATCTTACACTTATTTCCGAGTGCAAAGGTATGAAGTTTTTCGCATCTGTGCAAGAAATGTTGTTCCATAAAGTTTGTGATTCATACCATGCCACACTTTTTACATTTGCGCAATAGAGCAACACGTCATTGCACAATGGAGCAAGAGATATAGCATACAATGTTGCAAATTTGCAAAAGCGCTTATTCACAAGCAATTAGAAAAATGTAAAATTTACACCCAAAGAGAAATTTGAGCTAAACATCCCATCTGCTAAATACAAAGAAAACATTTGAATACAGAGCCACATCCAAATGAAACATCCGGACTCAACAACCTAAAATTGTCATTATGACTTATAATAAAACATCACGTAAAAGACGACAAATACTCTTCTTTCTAATAAAAACAGACCTTTGAAAAGCATTTCATGAACATTTCTTTTGGAGTTATACAATTATTTTACTACATTTGCCAATGAATAACTTAAACACTTATACGTATGAAGAAATATGAGCTTAGAGGGTATGACCGATACGACTGGGAATACTATCGTATCGGCCTCTACGACACTTACGAGGAGGCGATGAAAGCTTTCAAGGAGAGACAGAAGTATAACTTTGAAAACCACAATGACGATCCGCTGGATGTTCAGCAGATTGAAGTAGAGGAGGATTAAATATGAGATTAGTAGTTAGATGTATTTACTATAAGCCTGTCACGCCATCATGTGACGTCATTGAACTTGATCATGATACATGGTTTAAGTTCCTGCATTCCGAATCGATGAGAGACAGAATCAACATAGTTCTAAAGCACCTGAACCGAGAATATATGTCGGGTAAGGTTCGTGAACTTGCGTGGATTCCAATGGGCGACAACATGGAGTTTATCAAGCATGACATTGTACCAGAAAATAGCACAGAGCCAGAAAAGGAACAGCCAGAAAAGAAAGCCACAATAACAAAGAAACAGTACGAACAATATTTGGCAGAGCTCAGAAATTAGTTGGCTTCAATGATGGAGAACGGAAAACCGGTTTATTCAAAAGTAGAGTTGGAAAACGAAATGAAAGGAGTTTCCCAAAGCGAAATCGAGCGGGCAATTGGCGACAAGATGACGCCAAAGGACTATGCCGAGTTTATAAGCCAATAAATGATATGACGCACATGGAATTCGAAATAATAGCAAAGAGGGCTGGCGATGAAGCCTCCCTCCCCCAAGAGATCGTAGAGAAATGTCTCGACATAGCTTGCAGAGCACACAACGGACAGAGGGATAGGGATGGCAATGCAGTTATCCTTCACCCTTTGATGGTAGGGAGCATGGGTAAGACCGATGCAGAAAAATGCGTAGGGTTTCTTCATGACGTGGTGGAAGACACCAACTGGACTTTTGAGGACATGAAGCGCGAGGGTGTGCCTTCCGATATCATCGACACTCTCAGGCTCCTCACGCACGACAAAACCACCGACTACTACGACTATGTGCAACGCATCATAGATTCAGGCAATATCACCGCCATCAACGTTAAGCGCAATGACCTGACTCATAATATAGCCAGAGGTCGCGCCTTTGGATATGAGAAACTGATAAAGAAACACAGCAAGGCGCTTGAGATGATAGAAGCCGCACAGCAATCATAGCAGCCATAAAACACATACAAAGAACAAGGTCAACATCAACTTTCGCTGATATTGACCTTGTTCTTTGTTAATCCCATTAATACAATCTTTGTTTTACCTTGTCTTAGCTAATTCCGTCGAGATATTTCCCCTAAATCAAATCCAGTTTTACAAAATGTCGTGACCGTCTTTAGAGTCACTTTTTCATAAATCTTACACTTATTTCCGAGTGCAAAGGTATGAAGTTTTTCTCACCCATGCAAGAAATGTTGTTCCATAAAGTTTGCGATTTATACCATGCAACACTTTTTACATTCGCGCAATAGAGCAACATTTCATTGTATAATGGCGCATTACGTATAGCATATCATGTTGCATATTTGCAAAGTTACTTATTTCCAGTTTGTTATAAGACGCAACATTTGATGTAAAATCTACACGCAAAGAAGGTTTTAGAAATAAGAAAATATTTGCCAATCAAGAAAAAAAAAGAAAAAAATGAACGGTTCCGCGATACTAATGTATCTGAGAACCGTTCTATTCGTCTTCCTGTATGTGAAGAGGAGGAGACTCGAACTCCCACGTCACAATTGACACTACCCCCTCAAAGTAGCGCGTCTACCAATTCCGCCACCTCTCCATAAGGATTTGTTTTAACCACTCTTCGTGGGCAGGGACGGATTCGAACCGCCGAAGCCGTGAAGCAACAGATTTACAGTCTGCCCGTTTTAACCACTTACCTACCTACCCGAAGATGTGATAATGCATTTTTGATCACGAGGAAACCTCATTTTCGAAATGCGGATGCAAAGGTACTACTTTTTTTCTAATCCACAAACTTTTTGACAGATTTATTGGAAAAAATGTAGTAATTTGTGATATTATCAAACAAAAACGTGATTATTTACCCAGTTTCTGCCAATATTCGTTGAAACCTTCAAGGATTGACTCTATCTGCTTATCTAATTGAAGGAATGCCTCGCAATAGAATTCGATGAGTTTCTCACCCTTTTCCGTATTATTGGTATCAAGTTCAACAAATGGAGGTCGAGAGCAGATGGTTTCCTCCGCACTTACACGTGAACCCTGATAGAAACTATACCCATTGGTCTTGATACTTATTCGCGCCTTACCATCCTTTGCACTTAGCTTCATGTCAAAGTCGGATTTTACGGTAGCAGAGCCAGAATCAATAACCTTGCAGCCGTACGAGCACTTCACAGTCTTGCTCAACGCATCGCGCTCCCCTATCTCATCATCATGAATCTTGAATTGCTTGTCAAGCAAATCAGGGAAAGCGGCATAGATATCAGCCCTTGACATTGGGATGCCCTCAGCAACAAATGAGATTGTGATTTCATTACCTACCCTTTCATACTTCTCCGCAAACGACTTTGCCTTGGCTTCAACTTTCTTATATCTCTGAGCGGAGATCGGCATAGAGCACAAAACAGCCAATAAGCAAATCAGGACTTTTTTCATATTCATTTTTCTATTTCCTATCATAATTGTCTTTGTACAACAAAACGTTGTCATTATCCCGCAAAATTGGTTACAAAATTACAACTTTTTTTGCAAATTACCAAATTAAGCGATAGTAAAAACATCATTTTTAAGCGAAATACAAGAAGATGCGATTTATTTGCACATTTTCTCCGAAAAAAATAGAAGAATTTGAAAGAAAATGAGTATATTTGCACACAAAAGAAATACAACATACTAAATTATTACGCAATCATGAAAAAATCTATTCTATTATTCGTATTGACAGCTTTTTCGGTTATCGGTGTCAACGCGCAGAACATTCAGTTGCACTACGACTTTGGTCGCCACATCTATTCGGAAGAGAAGAGCCGACAGAACATCACGGCTACCTTTGAGCAGTTCTCGACCGATGATCTCGGTTCGTGGTACTACTTCGTTGACCTCGACGTTGACAAAAACGGCGTGATGGGTGCATATACCGAGGTAAGCCGTGAGTTCACCTTTGCCCGGGCGAGCGAGTCGAGTTCGTTTGCCGCCCACATGGAGTACGACGGTGGCATGAACAGGGGCGGCTCATATCAGTCGGCTGCACTCCTTGGCGGCGCATGGAACGGCCACAATGCCGATTTCTCCACCACCTACTCCATTCAAGCTATGTACAAGCAGTTCTTCAAACAGACAAAGGGTCCGAAGGCCTATGCATCCGTACAGTTGACTGGTGTATGGAGCACCACGTTTGCCAACAAGGCTTGCACATTCTCCGGCTTCATCGATTTCTGGCGAGGCGAGAAGGAGAACCACCACGGCAAGCTCGTCATTCTGACTGAACCGCAGTTCTGGTGGAATGCCACCCCTAAAATCTCAATTGGTTCAGAGGTAGAGATAAGCAACAACTTCATCTATAACACCAAGAACGACAAGAGTTTCTTCATCAACCCAACGCTGGCGGTGAAGTTTAATCTGTGAATATAAACATAAGGAGTAATAAGGAGTACAAGGAGTAGCAAGGAGTTCAAGACGATAGTACCGTCCGCTTTGAGCTATCAATGATTTTCAATTATCCATTGACTATCGTCTCGTACTCCTTGCACTCCTTTTACTCCTTGTACTCCTTTTAAAAGAACAAAAACTATGCTTCAAAAGATTTTCGGATTTGATCCACGAACAATGACGGTGAAGAAAGAGATCATCGCCGGCATCACAACGTTTCTGACAATGGCTTACATCCTTGCCGTGAACCCAAACATCCTTTCGGCAACAGGCATGGACAAAGGAGCGATCTTCACCACCACCATAATCTCGGCATTCGTAGGCACGGCAGTAATGGCTATCTATGCCAAACTACCTTTCGTGCTCGCTCCTGGCATGGGACTAAATGCGTTCTTTGCCTACACCATAGTACTGACAATGGGCTACACATGGCAGTTTGCGCTAACCGCCGTATTCCTTGAGGGCATCATTTTCATTCTGCTCACCATTACTGGATTGCGACAAAAGATAGTAGATTCTATGCCGCTGATACTACGTCGAGCCATATCGCCTGGTATCGGACTATTCATCGCATTCATCGGACTAAAGAATGCGGGCATCGTAAGTGCAAGCGATTCCACGCTCGTAACTCTTGGCAACCTGCATTCACCATCCGTGCTGCTAGCATGTTTTGGCATACTGCTCACCTCTGCTCTATTGGTCAGAAACGTGGTAGGTGCATTGCTGATAGGCATCCTCGTAACCACCCTCATCGGCATTCCGCTTGGCGTGACCAATTTCTCAGGCATCCTCGACGTGCCACCTTCAATAGAGCCAATATTGATGAAGTTTGAATGGAGCAGCATATTGTCGGTAGATATGGCAATCTGCGTAATCACGTTCCTGTTTATCGATATGTTCGACACAATAGGCACGCTGATAGGTGTTAGCAACCGCGCGGGAATGGTGGACGAGAATGGAAATATTCCACGTTTAGGCAAGGCTTTCATGGCAGATGCCGTAGGCACAACCGTAGGCGCAATGCTCGGAACTTCCACCGTTACAACATACGTTGAGAGTGCTTCGGGCGTTAATGCAGGAGGCAGATCAGGCCTCACCTCAATCTCAGCCGCCATCTGCTTCCTCATGGCTCTTTTCCTTGCGCCTGTATTCCTCGCCATACCTTCCGAGGCAACGGCTCCAGCCCTATTCCTCGTAGGTGTGATGATGATGCACGACATACGTAAGGTAAACTTCACCGACTATGCCAACGCCATTCCAAGTTTCGTGTGCATCGCCGTGATGCCACTAACTTACAGTATCTCCGACGGCATTCTGCTGAGCCTCATCACCTACGTGGCTATAAGAATCATGACTGGTCGCTGGAAGGAACTGAACATCGGAATGTGCATACTTGCCGTGCTGTTCGTGTTGAAGTACGCTTTCTTGTAAATGAAAAGTGAAAAATGAAAAATACAGATTAGTATTTTAGTGAATAGTGAATAACGAATAGATAATAATACTTAATACTGGCTAACGCCCTTGCGCG